>NZ_JAALEE010000208.1:0-1838 GCF_014145265.1 Dietzia sp. CW19
ATGTGTGCGGAACGCTCTTGTCGACGAGGTCGGCCGGGTCGACGGGGCCGACGGGGCCGGCGGGGCTCAGCTCAGCGGGCGCGGCGGGCCAGGCGCTCGGTGTCGGAGATGATGACGCTCTTGCCCTCGAGCCGCAGCCAGCCGCGGTGAGCGAACTCGGCCAGGGCCTTGTTGACGGTCTCGCGGGACGCGCCGACCAGCTGGGCGATCTCCTCCTGCGTGAGGTCGTGCGTCACGCGGATGTTGGCGCCCTCCTGGGTGCCGAAGCGCTGGGCCAGCTGCAGCAGCGCCTTGGCCACGCGACCGGGGACGTCGGTGAAGATGAGGTCGGCCAGGTTGTTGTTGGTGCGGCGCAGGCGGCGGGCCAGCACGCGGAGCAACTGATCGGAGATCTCGGGACGCTCGGAGATCCACCGCTTGAGCGCGGAGCGGTCCATGGCCTGGACGGAGACGTCGGTGACGCAGACCGCCGAGGAGGTCCGCGGGCCCGGGTCGAAGATGGACAGCTCGCCGAACATGTCCGACGGGCCGAGGATCGACAGCAGGTTCTCGCGGCCGTCGGGGGCCTTGCGGGAGAGCTTCACCTTGCCGGAGGTGACGATGTACAGGCTGTCGCCCTGCTCGCCCTCGCGGATGATCACATCACCCTTCGAGTACTCCTCGCGGGTCAGGTCGGCACGCAGCGCCGAGACGGCCGCGGGCTCGACACCCTGGAAGATGCCGGCCCGGGTGAGTACGTCGTCGGCAGACTGGTCCGTGCGGCGATCTATCGTCACAGTCTGTGACCCTCCCGTTCGGGCGCGGACGAGCGAGGTCCGCGCCATGGCGTGCGTGTGGCGAAAGCCACTGTAGCCGTTCCGGTGCCCCAGGTGTGACCAACGCGCGGCGACCGGGGTGGGTCAGGTCTCGATCTTCTCCGGCTCGGCCAGGATGGCGGCCTCGAACTTGTCCATCAGGAGGGCGAAGCCGGCGAGGAGGACCGGGACCAGGACGACGAGGATTCCCTGCATGACCCCGAGTAAACACCCCCGCGGGCCGGCTCGCACGCGCGGCCCGGCGCACCCGAGGGTGGTCCGGGCCGTAATGTGGACTCATGCCCGACCCCGCTCCAGCTTCCACGAAGCGCCGCAGACGAGGGGTGGCCGCGAGGGGGGTGGAAACCGACCTCGGGCGCACCCGCCGCGCCAGGCGCATGCTCCGCACCCTCGAGAGCGCGTTCCCGCACGTCTACTGCGAGTTGGACTTCCGCGACCCGCTGGAGCTGAGCGTCGCGACGATCCTGTCCGCGCAGTGCACGGACAAGCGGGTCAACGAGGTCACGCCCGCCCTGTTCGCGCGGTACCGCACGGCCGCGGACTACGCGGGCGCGGACCGCGAGGAGCTGGAGGCGCTGATCCGTCCGACCGGTTTCTACCGCAACAAGGCACGCAGCATCCAGGGTCTGGGCGCGGCGCTGGTGGAGAAGTACGACGGCGAGGTGCCGCGGCGGCTCGAGGACCTGGTCACCCTCCCCGGGTTCGGGCGGAAGACGGCCAACGTGGTGCTCGGTAACGCGTTCGGCGTGCCCGGGCTGACGGTGGACACGCATTTCATGCGCCTGGTCGCGCGCTGGAAGTGGACCGAGGCCACCGACCCGGTCCGCATCGAGCGGGAGGTGGCGCGGCTGCTCCCGCGCGCGGAATGGACCGACGCCAGTCACCGGATCATCTTCCACGGCCGACGGGTGTGTCACGCGAGGACCGCGGCCTGCGGGGCGTGTGTCCTGGTCGACGACTGCCCGTCCGCGGGCGAGGCCGGCCCGCTCGATCCGGTGGCCGCCGCCCGCCTCGTGGCGGGAC
>NZ_JAALEE010000209.1:0-6002 GCF_014145265.1 Dietzia sp. CW19
GGCTTCCCCGGTGGCCTCCAAAAAGGTAACAGATGTATCTCGGCTCTGTCACGTCAAAAGCACGAATAGATACGAAAGCGCCGGTGAGCAGGTGCTCACCGGCGCTACCGAGTTGTTACCCGAAGGTGATCAGTGATCCGCCTCGCCCATCCTGTGAACGAGGATGAAGTTGGTCGACCCCTCGACTCCCGGCACGTTGCCCGCGACGATCACGATGAGATCGTCCTCGTTGTACCCCTCGAGTGGGAGCAACAGTTCGTCGGTCACCTTGACGAGCTCCGCCGTCTCGTGGACCCGGTCGGTCAGGAAGGTCTCGGTACCCCACGTGAGAGCCAACTGGCTCCGGATGCGCGGATCGCCGGTGATGGCGATGAGGGGCAGATGACTGTGCAGGCGCGCGAGCCGGCGGACGGTGTCACCGGTCGAGGTCACCGCGACGAGCGCCTTGGCGCCCAGCCGCTCCCCGATCTCGCGGGCCGAGTAGGAGATGACCCCGCGCTTGGTCCTCGGGATGTGGACGAGGTCCGGCGCGGCGGTGGAGTCGGCCTCGACCGCGAGGGCGATGGACGACATGGTCCGCACCGCGTCGATGGGGTACTTGCCCACGGAGGTCTCGCCCGAGAGCATCACGGCGTCGGCCCCGTCGAGCACGGCGTTGGCGACGTCGGACGCCTCCGCGCGGGTGGGCCGGGAGTTGGCGATCATGGACTCGAGCATCTGTGTGGCCACGATGACCGGCTTGGCGTTCTCCCGCGCGATCTGGATCGCCCGCTTCTGGACCAGCGGAACGTCCTGCAGGGGAAGCTCCACGCCCAGGTCGCCGCGGGCCACCATGATCGCGTCGAAGGCCAGGACGATGGACTCGAGGTTCTTGACCGCCTCGGGCTTCTCGAGCTTGGCGATCACCGGGACGTGCACGCCGACCTCGTCCATGATCTCGTGCACCAGGTCGACGTCCGCCGGAGACCGGACGAAGGACAGGGCGATGAAGTCGACGCCCAACGCG
Source organism: Dietzia sp. CW19 (assembly GCF_014145265.1). Lineage (NCBI taxonomy): Bacteria > Bacillati > Actinomycetota > Actinomycetes > Mycobacteriales > Dietziaceae > Dietzia > Dietzia sp. CW19. The sequence continues at coordinate 1,007 of NZ_JAALEE010000209.1, forward strand.
AGGGCGAAGCGCAGGTCCGCGATGTCCTTCTCGCTCAGCGCCGGAACCGAGACGTTCATCCCCGGGAGGGACACGCCCTTGTTGTTGGAGACCGTGCCCCCCTCGGTGACGACGCAGTGGACGTCGTCGCCCTCGACCCGCTGCACCGTCAGGCCGATGTTGCCGTCATCCACGAGCAGCCGGTCGCCGGGTCGGGCGTCGGTGGCCAGCCCCTTGTAGGTCGTCGAGACCCGGTCCTTGGTGCCCTCCACGTCCGCGACGGTGATGGCGACCTCGTCGCCCTCCGCCCATTCGTGGCGACCCTCGATGAAGCGGCCGAGCCGGATCTTGGGGCCCTGGAGGTCCGCGAGCACACCGACGGCGTGCCCCGACTCGTCGGAGGCCTTGCGGACCCAGCGGTAGTTGGCCTCGTGGTCGGCATGGTCGCCGTGACTGAAGTTGAGCCGGGCGACGTTCATCCCGGCATCGACGAGTTCACGGATGCCGGCCTCCGACGCGACGGCGGGACCCAGGGTGCAGACGATCTTGGTACGACGGTTCACCCGTACCAATCTAGTCCCCTCACCGGGATGACCGGTTAACGCGACGTCAACGACCGGCCAACGGGGGTGCGTCCTCCGGGGTCTCACCGCTCAGGTCCTCGGGGGCACGAAGTTCCGACGGGTCCTCGCGGCCCCGGCGTGCCCGCCACACGTAGATCAGTGCGGCCACCATGACGACGACAGAGACGAGCGTGTTGATGCGCAGCCCGAGGACCTCGGTCGCCGCATCCGCCCGGAGCAACTCCACCCAGAACCGACCGAAGCAGTACAGGGCCACGTAGAGGGCGAAGAGCCGACCGTGTCCGAGTCGGAACCTGCGATCGATCACCACCAGCGCCACGGCCACCAGGACGTTCCACAGCAATTCGTAGAGGAACGTGGGGTGGACGGTCGCGAGCACCTGCCCGGTGGAGCGACCGATGGTCTCGGAGTATCCGTAGCTCTCGTCGTAGCGCTGGTAGATCTCCAGTGCCCAGGGCACGTCGGTCTCGCGACCGTAGAGCTCCTGGTTGAAGTAGTTCCCCAGACGCCCGATCCCCTGTGCCAGGACGATCCCCGGGGCGACCGCGTCGCCGAACGCACCGATCGCCCGGATGCCCTGCTGGCGCAGCCCGATGTAGGCGCCGACCGCGCCCAGCGCGACGGCGCCCCAGATCCCCAGACCGCCGTCCCAGATCTTCAGGGCGTCGACCGGATTCCTGCCCTCGCCGAAGTAGCGGTACCAGTCGGTGGCCACGTGATAGAGGCGACCACCCACGAGCCCGAAGGGGACGGCCCACAGTGCGGTGTCGAGCACGACCCCCGCGCGCCCGCCGCGGGCGACCCATCGCTTCTCGCCCCACCAGATGGCCACGACGATGCCGAGGATGATCCACAGCGCGTAGGCGCGCAGCGGGAACGGCCCGAGCTCCCAGACCCCCTGGGGCGGGCTCGGGATCACGAGCCGGCCCCCGGCCGACGCACGCCCGCCGCGAGCTCGGCCGTCAGCCGGGCGAGGGCCTCGCCCCCCTCGGTGGCCGCGGTGATGAGGGCGGACCCCACGATCACGCCGTCCGCATAGGAGGCGATCTCCGCGGCCTGGTCACCGTTGCGCACCCCGAGTCCGACGCCGCACGCCAGGTCCGAATGCTCGCGGACCCGTGCGGTGAGGGTGCGAGGGGCGTCGGAGACCACGTCCCTCGCTCCGGTCACCCCCATGACCGCCTGGATGTAGACGAACCCGCTCGTGTGGGACAGCGTCATGGCCAGCCGTTCGGGCGTCGACGACGGCGCGACCAGGAACACCCGGTCGATCCCGTGTGCGTCCGTGGCGGCGATCCAGTCCCCCGCCTCGTCCGGGATGAGGTCCGGTGTGATGACCCCGGTCCCCCCGGCGGCCGCGAGGTCCTCCGCGAACCGGTCGACGCCGTACTGGAGGATCGGGTTCCAGTAGCTCATGACGACCGGAACCGCGCCGGCCTCGGCCACCGCCCGGATCACGGCGAAGGTGTCCCGGATCCGGAAGCCGGCCTCCAGCGCCACATCCGCGGCCGCCTGGATGGTGGGACCGTCCATCATGGGATCCGAGTACGGGATCCCCACCTCGATGACGTCGCACCCGTGGGCGACCATCGTCCGCACGGCCTCGATCGACCCCTCGACCGTGGGGTACCCCGCCGGGTAGTAGCCGATGAGAGCGGCCCGGTTCTCGGCACGGCACCGCTCGAAGACCTCGCTGAGAACGCTCATCCCTCGACTCCCCCGTCCGCGTACTCGCCCTCGCCGTCGTCGGCGCCCCGGCTCGAGTCCACCCCGGCCTCGGGCGGGGTCCCCCCGCCCAACAGGCCGAACCACCGGGCGGCGGTGTCGACGTCCTTGTCGCCCCGACCCGAGACGTTGACCAGGATCAGGTCTACGCCCTCGGCGGCGAGCTGGGCGGCTCCGGCGATCGCGTGGGCGGACTCGATGGCGGGGATGATCCCCTCGGTGCGGCACAGCTGGGCGAACGCGTCCATCGCCTGGGTGTCGGTCACCGGCCGGTACTCGGCGCGACCGATGTCGGACAGGTAGGAGTGCTCGGGCCCGACGCCCGGGTAGTCCAGTCCCGCCGAGATGGAGTGCGACTCGATGGTCTGGCCGTCCTCGTCCTGCATGAGGTGCGCGTACGAGCCCTGGAAGACGCCCGGCCTCCCGGCGTTCACGGTCGCGGCGGTGCGACCGGACGCCACCCCGTCGCCGCCGGCCTCGCAGCCCACCAGGCGGACCGAGGCGTCGTCGATGAACGGGTGGAACAACCCGATCGCGTTGGACCCACCGCCCACGCACGCCACGGCGGCATCGGGAAGTCGTCCGATCCGCTCGAGGATCTGGGCGCGCGCCTCGGTGCCCACGACCCGCTGGAAATCGCGGACCATCGCGGGGAACGGGTGCGGGCCGGCGGCGGTGCCGAACGCGTAGTAGGTGTCGTCCGCCCGGGAGACCCAGTCCCGCATGGCCTCGTTGATCGCGTCCTTGAGGGTCGCGGAACCGACCTCCACGGCCTCGACCTCCGCGCCGAGCAGACGCATCCGCGCGACGTTCAGCGCCTGACGACGGACGTCCACCGCACCCATGTAGATCTTGCACTCCAGGCCGAGCAGGGCGCAGGCCGTGGCGGAGGCGACGCCGTGCTGGCCGGCCCCGGTCTCGGCGATGACCCGCTTCTTACCCATGCGGTGCGCGAGGAGCACCTGGCCGAGGACGTTGTTGATCTTGTGCGATCCGGTGTGGTTGAGGTCCTCGCGCTTGAGGAAGACACGGGCGCCGATCTCGGCCCCGAAACGCCCCGCCTCGTACAGCGGCGACGGCCGACCCGAGTAGTCGCGCTGGAGACGGTCGAGCTCGTTCAGATAGGCGTCGTCCGCGCGGGCCTTGGCGTAGGCGTCGGCGACCTCGTCGACGACCGCCATGAGCGCCTCCGGGACGTAGCGCCCGCCGAAGGCGCCCCAGTGGCCTCGCTGGTCGGGCTCGTGTCCGGTCGTCGTCCGGAGCACGTCTCCCATCGAGGGCAGCGGTGTCAGCTCGTTAGAATTCACGGCTCCCAGTCTGCCGGAAGCGGGCGACGGGGGCCTAGCGGGGTCCCTGCGGGCAGGACGGGTGGGAACCCGCCGTGGCCAGGGCGTTGCACGCCGCGCGCGGGTCGCCCTTCGTCACCAGCCCCTCCCCGACCAGCACCGCGTCCGCGCCCACGCTGGCGTACGCCAGGAGATCGGACGCGTCACGGACGCCCGACTCGGCGATCTTGACCACCCCGGACGGCAGGCCGGGAGCGATGCGGGAGAACACGTCGCGGTCGACCTCGAGGGTCTTGAGGTTCCGGGCGTTGACACCGATGACGGTGGCGCCGGCCTCGAGGGCGCGGTCCGCCTCCTCCTCCGTGTGCACCTCCACCAGTGCCGTCATCCCGAGCGACTCCGTCCGGTCCAGCAGGGACACCAGCGCGTCCTGCTCCAGAGCGGCCACGATGAGCAGCACGAGGTCCGCGCCGTGCGCCCGGGCCTCGTGGATCTGGTACGGGCCCACCACGAAATCCTTGCGGAGGACCGGGATGTCGACGGCGCGGCGGACGGCGTCCAGGTCCGCCAGGCTGCCGTTGAACCGGCGTTCCTCGGTCAGGCAGGAGATGACGCGGGCCCCGCCCTCCTCGTACATCCGGGCCAGCACGGCGGGGTCGGGGATCTCGGCGAGCGGCCCCTTCGAGGGACTGGCGCGCTTGACCTCGGCGATGACGCCGACCCCGGCACCCCGGAGCGCCTTGAGCGCGTCACGCGGTTCCGGCGCCGACCGGGCCGCCTTCTTGACCGCAGTGAGGTCGATGACAGCCTCGCGGGCCGCGACGTCCTCGCGGACCCCGTCGATAATCGAGTCGAGCACGGTACCCACCGTGACCTCCCTCTGCAGTGTTCGGGCAGGAAGTGTGATCGAGATCAACAATAGAGGCAGCAGGCGGGGTTCCGAGAATCGGGACCCGGTCGGGGATGCTCAGCCCGTGGGATCGCGCCCGTCGTCGAGTTCCTGCCACAGGTCACGACCGGTGTCCCCGGTGTCCTCGCCGGCCTCCGGGTCACCGCGGCGCGCCCCGGGCGTCACATAGCGATCATCCCGCTGAACCCTCCGGGTCGGCCAGATCATGGGGACGGCTCCCGCGGCGACGAGGGCCAGCGCTCCTGCTCCGGTGAGAACCGGACCGGCCGACCGGGTCGAGATCTCCGTGATCTCCGACCACTCCGGCACCGCCTGCGCACCGGCCGTCCCCGGGCCCGCGTTGGTGCGGCCGAGCTCCTCCTCACCCGTCACCGTGGAGTGGACCCGGTCCTGGTCCACTCCGCCGACGGTCGAGAACAGCAGCGCGCCGGTGGCCAGGCCCAGGAGGGCGATGACGGCCCCGACCACCCGGGCCCCCGTCCCCCGGACCAGCGCCACCGCGGCCACCGCGG
>NZ_JAALEE010000210.1:0-2280 GCF_014145265.1 Dietzia sp. CW19
TCCGCGCGCCCCGCCCGGCCCTGCGCGAGCACGGCCATGGAGGCGGCGAGCGCCTCCGAGGTCGAGCGCATCGACTCGACCTCGGAGGTCGCCGCGAGGATGGGGGCGTCCGCGATACCGGACCGGACCGGGTCCCCCATCGCCAGTCCCGGCATCGAGAGCGCCGAAGTCCACGTGGGCATGTCCGGCCCGGGCCCACGCGAGGCGATGATCACCGGGGTCGACGCGATGGAGTTGAGAACGGTCTCGAACGGGATCTGGACGTCCTGGGAGATCTGAGCGAGCCGGATCGCCGAATCGGGGACCCAGATGTCCGGGAGGGTCTGACGGGCGGCGACCCGAGCCGCCATGTCGGCGGACGAGACCGCCGAGACCTCGTACGCATGACATCCCCCCGCCTCGTCCGCGAGGGTCTCGACATGCGCGAGGATGTCGGGCTCGGTGGCCACGGTGACATCGGCAGCGTCGACGCAGAATCCTCCCACCCCGGCCCTGGACAGGCCCGCGACCACGACCCCGATCACGAGGACCGCCGCCAGGAACCCCAGCCCCACCTGGACGACCCTGCGCGCCGTCGAACTCTCCCTCTGCGTCGACGCACTGTGCCTGGCGGCCATCCGCGGCTCTCCCCCTGCAGTCACCGGTCCCCGGGGCGTATGCCAGTCGCCACGTCGGCGGGATCCGGGCGCTGGAATGGTATCCGTCCGGGCCCGCTGACGGTCAGGTCATCTCCCGCGGAACACGGGAGGCCTCTTCTCCTCGCGGGCGGCGCGGGCCTCGGCCATGTCCTCGCTGTGCCAGGCCAGTTGCTGCAGCTCGGTGTGCTCCTCGCGGGGCAGGAGCCGGGCGTCGTCGTCGTTGATCACCGACTTGATGTGCCGGAGGCTGAGCGGGGCGAACCGCGCGATCTCGGCCGCCAGCTCCATCGCGGTGTCCAGGCCGCCGATCTCGTTGGCCAGCCCGATCCGGGCCGCCTCTTCCGCCCCGACCGGACGAGCGGTCATGAGGACCGACCGCGCGTGCCCGCCCCCGACGACGTTGGCGAGCCGCTTGATCGTCCAGTTGTCCAGCGCGAGGCCCACCTTGACGACGGGGACGGCGAACACCGCGCCGGGTGCCACCACGCGGAGGTCGGCGGCCAGGGCGAGCTGGACCCCGGCGCCCACGGCGGGCCCGTTGACGGCCGCGATCACGGGGACCGGCACCGACTCCACCGCCCTGAGCATCCCCGCGTGGGCGTCGTAGAAGTTGAGGTTGTACACGCCGCCGGACAGATCGGCTCCCGCACAGAAGGCCGTCCCCGCCCCCGTCACGACGATCGCGCGGACCGGGTCCTCGCCCTCTGCCGCGGCACCCGCGGCTTCGATCGCCTCCCGCAGGGCCGTGCACACCTCCGCGTCGAGGGCGTTGCGGGTGCTGTGCCGGTCGATGGTGACGACGGCGACGGAACCGTCCCTGCGTGTGTCGATCATGGCGGCGGGGCCTCCTGGTACGTCGCGGTCCGGTGCGCCGCGGGGGTACTACCCTGCACCCCGCGACCGACGATACCTGCTGGTGAACGCGCCCACCGTACGATGCGTCCATGGCGCGAACCGGAGCTCTGCAGATCCTCGACATGGTCCTCGACGACGGGTCGTTCCGGTCCTGGGACTCCGCTCCGCTGCGCTCGCCCCAGGTCGACTCGGTCCCGGGTTACGAGGCCTCCCTCGAGCGCGCGGCGCGGGACTCCGGGGTGGACGAGTCCGTCATCACCGGCGAAGGACGACTGCTGGGTCGGCGGGTCGTGTTCATCGCCTGCGAGTTCGACTTCCTGGCCGGATCGATCGGCATCGCGGCGGCCGAGCGGATCGTCTCCGCGATCGAGCGCGCCACCGCCGAACGCCTGCCGATCCTGGCCTCCCCGACGTCGGGGGGGACCCGCATGCAGGAGGGCACCATCGCCTTCCTGCAGATGGTCAAGATCTCCGCCGCCGTCGCCGGGCACAAGTCGGCGGGACTGCCCTACCTGGTGTACCTGCGCCATCCGACCACCGGAGGGGTGTTCGCCTCCTGGGGCTCGCTGGGCCACGTCTCCGTCGCCGAACCCCGCGCGCTGATCGGGTTCCTCGGCCCGCGCGTCTACGAGGCGCTCTACGACGCGCCCTTCCCCGAGGGCGTCCAGGTCTCGGAGAACCTCGCCCGCCGCGGGATGATCGACGGCGTGCTCCCTCCCGAGGGGGTCCGCGACCTCACCGCCCGGGCACTGCGTGTGCTCTGTGAGGACCCGCCGTCCGAGGACGA
>NZ_JAALEE010000211.1:0-2547 GCF_014145265.1 Dietzia sp. CW19
TGATGGCCCGGTCGGCGGCCGCCGGGACGGTCTCGGTGGGGAACGCCATCGCCACCGCGCCGATATCGGTGCGCTGGGAGGCCAGCAGGGCACAGACCCCGCCACCGAGCCCGTGACCGGCCAGCCCGATCCGGCGGGGATCCGCGCGGACGGTACCGCGGCCGAGCCTGGCCTGCAGGACGTCCTCGATCGCGGCCGACAGGTGGTCGGCGAAGTGTTGGTGGTTCGGCCGGGGGGACCGGTCGGTCGCGGGCGCGACCACGACGAAGCCCCACGAGGCGAGGTGCTTGAGCGTGTCCGTGTAGTCACGGGGGCCCTTGGTCCAGTCGTGGGCGAAGCCCACCACCGGGGCGGGTGACGGCGCGTCACGCGGGACGAACACCGCGCCCGGCGTCCCGGTGAAACCGAGATCGCCCGTGTCGACCCCGTAGGGGCCCCGCCGGTTCACTTTGTCGAGCAGAGCTTTGGTCTTGATGGCCACGAGGGCCACAGTATCGCCTCCGGGGGGGTCGACGGTGCCGGGGCGTCGGGACGGCGTGGCTACACTTAGCGGCCATGTGCGGAATCGTCGGTTATGTCGGGCATCAGGCTGCCCTCCCTGTCGTGGTCGAGGCCCTGCGGCGGATGGAGTACCGCGGATACGACTCCTCGGGCGTGGCCGTCCTCGACGGTTCGGGCGCCTCGCGCGTGGAGAAGAAGGAGGGCAAGCTCGCCAACCTCGAGGCCGCGCTGGACTCCGCCGGGCACGACAGCTTCCCGGGGACCACCGGGATCGGACACACCCGCTGGGCCACCCACGGGCGCCCCAGTGACCGCAACGCCCACCCGCACGTCTCGGGCGACGTGGCGATCGTGCACAACGGCATCATCGAGAACTTCGCCCCGCTGCGCGCCGAGCTGGAGGCCGCGGGGGTCGAACTGGTGTCGGACACCGACTCCGAGGTGGCCGCGCACCTGCTCATGTGCGAGATGGCGTCCGGACCGCACGCGGGGGACTTCGTCGCCTCGTGCCGGGCCGTGCTGAACCGCCTCGAGGGTGCCTTCACCCTGGTCTTCAGCCACGCCGCCCACCCGGGCACCCTCGTCGCGGCGCGTCGGTCGACCCCGCTGGTGCTGGGCGTGGGGGAGGGCGAGATGTTCCTCGGTTCGGACGTCGCGGCGTTCATCGAGCACACCCGTGAGGCGGTGGAACTCGGCCAGGACAACGTGGTGGTGCTGCGGGCCGACGGCTACGAGATCACCGACCTCGCCGGCGAACCCACCGAGGGCCGCCCGTTCCACATCGACTGGGACCTGGCCGCCGCGGAGAAGGGCGGCTACGACTACTTCATGCTCAAGGAGATCGCCGAGCAGCCGGCGGCGGTCGCCGACACCCTGCTCGGCCACTTCCAGGACGGCCGCATCGTGCTCGACGAGCAGCGGATCAGCGACCAGGACCTCAGGGACATCGACAAGGTGTTCATCGTGGCCTGCGGCAGCGCGTACCACTCCGGCATGGTGGCCAAGTACGCCATCGAGCACTGGACCCGCCTGCCCTGCGAGGTCGAGATCGCCTCGGAGTTCCGCTACCGGGACCCGGTGCTGGACCGGTCCACCCTGGTGGTGGCCATCTCACAGTCGGGTGAGACCGCCGACACCCTCGAGGCCGTGCGTCACGCCAAGTCCCAGAAGGCCCGCGTCCTGGCGGTGTGCAACACCAACGGGTCGCAGATCCCCCGTGAGGCCGACGCCGTGCTGTACACCCATGCCGGCCCCGAGATCGGCGTGGCCTCCACCAAGGCGTACCTGGCCCAGATCACCGCCAACTACCTCGTGGGACTGGCGCTGGCGCAGGCCCGGGGCACCAAGTACCCCGACGAGGTGGCGGCCGAGTTCCGTCAGCTCGAGAAGATGCCCGAGGCCATCCAGAAGGTGGTCGACTCCCTCGACCCGGTCCGCGAGATCGCGCGGGAGCTGGCCGACTCGAAGTCGGTGCTGTTCCTCGGCCGCCACGTCGGCTATCCGACGGCGCTCGAGGGCGCGCTCAAGCTCAAGGAGCTGGCGTACATGCACGCCGAGGGGTTCCCGGCGGGTGAGCTCAAGCACGGACCGATCGCGCTGATCGAGGACGGCCTGCCCGTCTTCATCGTCATGCCTCCGGTCGAGGGTCGGGGAGTCCTGCACTCCAAGCTCGTGAGCAACATCCAGGAGATCAGGGCCCGCGGTGCCCGGACCATCGTGATTGCCGAGGAGGGGGACGAGGTGGTGCGACCGCTGTCGGACTACTTCATCCCGATCCCGGCCTCGACCACCCTGCTCCAGCCGTTGCTCGCGACCATCCCCTACCAGGCGTTCGCCGCCGAGGTCGCCGCGGCCCGTGGGTACGACGTGGACAAGCCCCGCAATCTGGCCAAGTCCGTCACGGTGGAGTGATCCGCCCCCGGGTCTGATTCCGTCTGGGATCGTGGACGTCATGTTGCGCGCGCACCCGGTCGAGGCGATCCGGGCCGCCGAGGGCCCGCTCATCGAGGCGGCCGCGGCGGCGGGGGACCCGGACGCCGTGATGCG
>NZ_JAALEE010000018.1:0-4969 GCF_014145265.1 Dietzia sp. CW19
GCCATTACTGACCCATGCTCCTAGGCGGTCGACGTCGTAGGCCTCGAAGGCGGCGACGTACTTCTCGAGAAGCCGGGTGTCGTAGGCGGGGGCGTCGTCCGCGGTGTCGGTTGGGAGAGTGGCCCCGTGCTGGGCCATGGTCTTGCGCGCCCGGGCGAGTGCGGAGTTGACCGAGGCCACGGACATGTCGAGGAGGTCCGCGCACTCCGCCGCCGAGAGCACCAGGACATCGCGGAGGATCAGCACGACCCGCTGCCGGGGTGGCAGGAACTGCAGCGCGGCGACAAAGGCGAGCCGGACCGATTCGCGGGCGAGGGCGGTGGCGGACGGGTCGACGCCGAGATGGGCGTCGCTCGCCGGGCCGATCCACATCTGCTCGGGCATGGTGGCCAGCGACGTGGGGTCGTCTGGGACGCGGCCGGGCTCGTTGAGGTCCACCGGAAGGCTGCGTCGCTGCGGCGCGCGAGCCATGTCCAGGCAGACGTGGGTGGCGATGGAATACAGCCACGTACGCAGCGACGAGCGGCCGCCGAATTCGGCGCCATCCCGCGCCCTCCACGCACGCAGCATCGTCTCCTGCGTTGCGTCTTCGGCCTCCGCGATACAGCCGAAGTAGCGGTAGCAGTAGCCGAGGATCTCGCGGCGGTAGGTCTCCGCCTCGGTCGTGTTCACGCGGTCATTGTCCGCCTGGGGTGCGGAATTGTGGTGTGGTTCGGCGGCCGGGCGGCAGGTTCCGGGGGACAGTGTCCACCGCCGATGCAGCGGCCGGCCTTCTTGATCAAAACTTCACGCGACCTCTACCTGAACTGGTGCGTGCACGCGCGATGCTGATGTCACCAACCGAAGGACGGTGACGACCATGATGGGCTGGTCGGGTCAGCTGAGTGCCACCGGGTGGATCATCATGGCGGTGTGCATGCTCGTGTTTTGGGCGGCAGTGCTGTCCATGCTGGCCATGATGTTCCGTAATGACCGTTCCGGGGGGCACGGACGCACCGCGCCGGAGGCCGATCCGCTTCGAGTGCTCGAAGTGCGTTTCGCCCGCGGAGAGATCGGCTCCGACGAGTTCGTGGCCCGCCGAGAGGAGCTGACGCGCTCCGGCAACTCCGTACCGACGAAACCCGAGCACGGGCGGCCCCGTGTCTGAGCTGACCCGCCGGTCCTTCCTCCTCGGTTCAGCCCTCGCCGGGGCCGGGGCGCTCGTCGCCTGTTCCGGAGCGGGCCCGCCGACCGGTACCCCCGTGCAGCCCTTGTCGGACGCTGTCCGTCGTGCCGAGCTGGCGCGCCGCAGCGCGGGCCAACGGGTGGTCTCAGCGCGGTTGACGCCGCGTCCGGTCGACGTGGATCTCGGTGGACGCGTCGTCTCCACCTGGGGCTACGACCCTAGCCTGCCCGGGCCGCTACTGCGTGCCCGTGTCGGGGATCTGCTCAAGGTGGAGGTGGACAACCAGCTGCCGGCGGAAACCAGCGTGCACTGGCACGGACTGGCACTGAGCAACGACATGGACGGGGCACCCGGCCTGACTCAGGACCCCATCGCCCCCGGCGGTCGGTTCGCTTACGAGTTCACCGTCCCGCACGCGGGCACGTACTTCTATCATTCGCACTCCGGGCTCCAACTCGACCGCGGACTCTACGGGCCCCTGATCGTCGACGACCCGAACGAGCCCGGTGACCATGAGCACGAGTGGATCGTGGTGCTCGACGACTGGCTCGACGGCACCGGTCGCACCCCCGACGATGTTGCCCGCGACCTGGGCATCGGTGACGCCGCAGGTATGGGCAGCGGATCTGGGATGGGAAGAATGGGCGCGATGGACCACGGCGGCATGAGAGGTATGGGCGCCACGGACACGGGTTCCGAGACGATGCTCTCGCCGATGCTCGGCGGCGCCGGGGACGTGAGCTATCCGCTCTACCTGGTCAGTGGGCGGGTCCCGGAGGACCCGATGGTGTTCAACGCGACACCCGGGGAGCGAGCGCGTATCCGCCTCATCAACGCCGGTGCTGATACCGCCTTCCGCGTGGCCCTGGGCGGGCACCGGATGACCATCACCCACACCGACGGCTTCCCGGTCGTGCCGCAGGATACCGATGCACTGATGGTCGGGATGGGCGAGCGGTTCGATGTGCTCGTCACCCTCGGCGACGGCGTCTTCCCGTTGTTCGCGCAGGCCGAGGGCAAGACCGGTCACGGGCAGGCACTGGTGCGCACCGCTGCGGGCGACCTGCCTACCCGGTCCCGACCCGACGAGCTGGACCGGCAGGTGCTGTTCGGCACCGATCTGGCGCCTCGCGCGGACGTCCGACTGGAAGAGAAGGGGCACGATGTTTACCACAGTCTGGACATGGGCGGGACCATGTCGCCGTACAGGTGGACCCTGAACGGCCGCGCTCACCCCGACATCACGTCGTTGGACGTCAACGAAGGGCAACGGGTTCGTATGCGGATGCGCAACATGTCGGACATGTTCCACCCCATGCACCTGCACGGACACACCTTCGCTCTGCCCGATACCGGGCTGCGCAAGGACACCGTCACGATCAGACCGATGCGCACCGTGGAGATCGAATTCGATGCCGACAACCCCGGCCAGTGGGCGCTTCACTGCCACAACGCCTATCACCAGGAGGCCGGGATGATGACCACCCTGTCCTACCTGGCCTAGTGAACACCCTGAAACACCCAAGACAGCCGAACCCCTGAGCCCCGCCACTCCCAGGAGGCTATTGATGTCGCATCCGGAACACGGACCCGCGCAACCGAACCCGGCGCCGACCAGACACGGCCACGGCGCCGAGGTTCACAGCCCGCCCCCCGCCGAGCACGGCGAGCACGTCGCCCATGTCGGGCCGGGCGGGCACGGCGAGGACGGGGGCCACGATCGACACGCTGGGCACGGGGCACACGGGGAGATGTTCCGCCGTCGCTTCTGGGCGTCGCTGGTGCTGGCGATCCCGGTGGTGTACTTCAGCCACATGGTCGCCGATCTGCTCGGCTACACCATGCCGAATTTCCCCGGCGCCATGTGGATCGCCCCGGTGCTGGGCACGGTGATCTTCCTCTACGGCGGCACCCCGTTCCTCACGGGCGGCTGGGCCGAACTCCGCTCGCGCCGCCCGGGGATGATGCTGCTGATCTCCATGGCGATCACTGTCGCCTTTGTCGCCTCCTGGATCACCACCTTGGGCCTCGGCGGGTTCGAGCTGGACTTCTGGTGGGAACTGGCGCTGCTTATCGTGATCATGCTGCTCGGGCACTGGCTCGAGATGCGCGCGCTCGGCTCGGCCTCGGGAGCCCTCGATGCGCTGGCGGCCATGCTGCCGGACTCGGCGGAGAAGATCACGGATTCCGGGACTGTCGCAGTTCCGCTTCCGGACCTCGAGTTGGGGGACCTGGTGCTCGTGCGCGCAGGAGCGCGGGTGCCCGCCGACGGCACGGTCACCGACGGCCGTGCCGAAGTCGATGAATCGATGATCACCGGCGAATCCAAGACGGTCACCAGAGAAGCCGGCGACACCGTGGTCGCCGGAAGCGTTGCGACGGACAGCGCGCTGAGGGTTCGGATCACCGCGGTGGGCGAGAGCACGGCTCTGGCCGGCATCCAGCGGATGGTCGCCGACGCCCAGGCCTCCTCGTCCCGAGCGCAAGCTCTGGCAGACAAGGCCGCGGCGTTCCTGTTCTATTTCGCCACGGTCGTGGGCATCCTCACGTTTGCGGTCTGGGCGTTGCTCGGCAACGTCGACGAGGCCGTGGTGCGCACGGTGACCGTGCTCGTGATCGCCTGTCCCCACGCGCTGGGGTTGGCTATTCCACTTGTGATCGCGATCTCCACCGAACGAGCGGCCAGGTCCGGGGTGTTGGTCAAGGACCGGCTCTCGCTCGAACGCATGCGCACCGTCGATGTGGTCCTGTTCGACAAGACCGGCACCTTGACCGAGGGCCAGCACCGGGTCACGGGAGTCACCGCCGCGCGCGGGGTCACCGGGGAGCGGGTGTTGGCGTTGGCGGCGGCGGTCGAGGCCGACAGTGAACACCCCGTCGCCCGGGCTATCGTCGCGGCGGCCGATGACCGGGTGCCGGCCGGCGAGCGGATCGCCGCCACCGATTTCCGGTCCCTGCCAGGCCGTGGGGTCCGCGCCCGTGTCGATGGCACCGAGGCCAGCGTCGGCGGTCCCGCCATGCTCAACGAACTGGGGTTGTCGATTCCCACCGACGTCGCGGAGGTGACCGAGCAGTGGGTGTCGCGCGGGGCGTCGGTGTTGCACGTCGCCGAAGGTGACCGGATCCTGGGGGCCGTCGCGCTCGAGGACGCCGTGCGGGAGGAGTCCCGGCAGGCGATCGACGCCCTGCACGCCCGTGGGGTCTCGGTCGCCATGATCACCGGCGACGCCCAGCAGGTCGCGGACGCCGTGGCCACGGACCTCGGGATTGACGAGGTGTTCGCCGAGGTGCTTCCCGAGCACAAGGACGCCAAGGTCACCGAGCTCCAGAAGCGCGGGCACAGGGTGGCGATGGTCGGCGACGGGGTCAATGACGCCCCCGCCTTGGCTCGCGCTGATGTGGGCGTGGCGATCGGTGCCGGGACCGATGTGGCCATCGAATCCGCCGGGGTGGTGCTCGCCGCGAACGACCCGCGGGCGGTCCTGTCTATCATCGACCTCTCCCATGCCAGCTACGGCAAAATGTGGCAGAACCTGGTGTGGGCAACGGGGTACAACGTCATCGCTGTGCCGTTGGCCGCCGGGGTTCTGGCCTTTGTCGGCGTGGCGATTTCCCCCGCGGTCGCGGCGATCCTCATGTCTGTCTCGACCATCGTGGTGGCGCTCAACGCCCAGCTGTTGCGCCGCCTCGACCTCGACCCGGCACGATTGGCCCGCACATGACCACGGTGTGACCGATCTGGTCGCTCATGTCGAGAACCCGGATCCGGTTCCGTCCCCCTAGGAGACTGCTGAACAAGCTGTG
>NZ_JAALEE010000212.1:0-7792 GCF_014145265.1 Dietzia sp. CW19
CCTGCACATCGACGGAATCGACGCGCTCCTCGGGGCGGGGCGGATCAGCGAGGCCGCCGCGCTGTCCCACACGCTCGACCGGGTCCGGCCCGACCCGCGCCGCGATGCGGTCCTCGGTTCGCTCGCGCTCCACCTGGGCCACGCGGGAGAGGCCGAGGCACTCCTCCGGCGAGCCCTCGACGCCGGGCAGTCCGGTTCTCCCGGTGTCACCGCCCCCGACCCCGTCGCACTCGCCCAGAAGTTCGTGGTGCACTCACTGTGCCTGTGGCGCCCCGACCAGCTGAGGCACTGGGCCGGGGTCGTCATCGGGGGCGCCCATCCCGACCAACCGGAGGTCGAGGAGGCCCGGGCCATCACCGTCCTGGGCGAGGCGATCGACGCCGCCCCGGGAGGCGGCGTCACCGACGAGGACCGGATCGATTCTCTCGCCCCCGCGGTGGCCCAGCGCTTCGAGATGGCCTCCGGATGGATCGCGCTCGCCCACGACGATCTCGAGACGGCCCGCCACCGCCTGGGTTCGGCCGTGCCGACGGCCGACGTCTCCGGTTCCGCGCGGATCTCGCTGTGGGCTCAGGCGTGGCTCGCACGCACCCACCTGCTCCGGGGGGACTGGGACGAGGCGCTCCGGGTCGTCGACACCGCCGCCCGACGTCTCGAGGATCTCGAACTGGACCTGCTCGCCCCGGTGATCCACTGGTCCGGTGCCGTCATCAGGTCCATGCGCGGCGACCACCTGGGGGCGGCCGCACACCTGAGGCACCTCACCACCACCGCGGACGCCTACCCGGTGCAGATCATCCCCTCCGCCATGGGGCGCATGCAGGTCGCCGCCGCCGCCGGTGACTACACCTCGGTGCGACGGGCCGCCGAACCGCTGCACGCCCTGTCCCTCCGGCTCGACATCGACCAGCCGGGTTTCTGGCCGTGGCACGATCTCTACGCCCCCTCCCTCGTCCTGGCCGGCCGGCTCGAGGACGCCGAGGCGCTCATCGGTCCCCCCGAACAGCGGGCCGTGGAGCTGGGCCACCGGTCCACGCAGGCCAGGCTCGGCGCGGTCCGCTCCCGGATCGCCGCCGTCCGCGGGGACGTGGAGGAATGCTCCCGCATCTTCCACCGGAGCCTGGAGTACCTCGACGGACTGGCGATGCCGTACTACTCCGCACAGATGCACTTCGGCTTCGGCCAGACCCTGCGTCGGGCCGGCCGGCGCCGCGAGGCCCACCTCGCCCTCGGGACCGCCCGAGACCTCTACGAACAACTCGGCGCCCACGCCTACGTCGAGCGCTGTGAGCGGGAGCGCCGCGCCGGGGGTGTCGACGTGGCCCGCGCGGTCGGCAACTCCACCCTCACCCCGCAGGAACGGGCCGTGGCCACCCTCGTCGCGGCGGGGCGGACCAACGCCCAGGCCGCCGAAGAGCTGTTCCTCAGCGTCAAGACGATCCAGTACCACCTCACCCGCATCTACTCGAAGCTCGGGATCAACGGCCGCACCGAGCTGGCGGCCCACGTCGCCAGGTCCCGCCACCCGTTCGGGCCCGATCCCGACGAGTCAGGAGTCCCGTGACCACCGACAGCGCCCCCACCGACGGTCGGAGCCGGGACACCGACGCCCCGGCGGGAGACCCGTCCCGGACCGCCACGCCGCTGCCGATCGAGATCCCCCACCACCGCCGACCCTCGCCTCGGCGGGTGCTGGCGGACCTGGGCCCGAGAGAATGTGCCAACGCCCTCATCGCGCTGATCTTCTCCGCGACCGGCCCCGTCGCCGTGATCCTGGCCGCGGGGGAACAGGGCGGGTTGACCCCGCAGGAACTGTCCTCGTGGATCTTCGGGGTGTTCTTCGCCAACGGGGTCCTCACCATTCTCATGAGCTGGATCTACCGGACCCCGTTGGCGTTCTTCTGGACCATCCCCGGCACCGTGATCGTGGGCAACTCGCTCGGACATCTTCGGTGGTCGGAGGTACTCGGCGCCTACGTCATCACGGGCGTGGTGATCCTGCTGATCGGCCTCAGCGGGGTCGCGCGCAGGGTCATGGACTGGATTCCAATGCCCCTGATCATGGCCATGGTGGCCGGGGTGTTCCTCCGGTTCGGCCTCGGCCTGGTCGACGCGGTGTGGACCTCCGCCGCCGTGGCCCTGCCCATGGTGGTGGCCTTCCTCGCCGTCGGGGCCCTTCCGCGGGTGGCCCGGGTGGTCCCGCCGATCCTCGCCGCGATGCTGGTGGGGATCATCGCGGTGATACTCGACGGCGGGTTGTCGCGGGGAGTCCTGGACGACGGGCTCCTCGCCGTCCCCATGGTGCAGGGGCCGGAGTTCACCGTCCGCGGTCTCACGGAGTTGGTGGTCCCCCTGGCCATCACCGTGCTCGTCGTCCAGAACGGCCAGGGGGTCGGGGTTCTCCGTGCCAAGGGGCATCATCCGCCGGTAAACGCCTGCGCCGTGGCGTGCGGGATCTGGTCTCTGCTGGTCTCCGCGATCGGCGGGGTCTCCACGTGCCTGACCGGACCGACCAACGCGCTGCTCGTCTCATCCGGGGAGCCCCGCCGGCACTACGCGGCCGCGATCGGCACTGGCGGACTCGCCCTGATCGTGGGGGTGCTCTCCCCCGCGTTCGTCGGCCTCATGGTCGGGACGCCGGCGGCCTTCGTCGCGGCGCTCGGCGGGCTGGCGATGCTGGCGCCACTGCAGTCGGCGTTCGTCACGGCGTTCCGGACCGACCGCGCGTTGGGGCCGCTGGTGTGTCTGCTGGTGACGGTGGCTGACGTGTCCCTGCTCGGGATCTCCGCGCCGTTCTGGGGGATCGTCCTGGGACTCGCGGTGTCGGCGCTGCTGGAGCGCCGCACCACGAGCTGACGGGTCCTACGCCGACTTCTCCCGGGGCTCGGAGTCGGAGAACGGGACGATCGTCGGCAGCACGTTGTGGCGCACCGTCTCGCCGGTGACCACCACGCGGGCCACGTCGTCACGTCCGGGGATGTCGTACATGACCGGGAGGAGGACCTCCTCCATGATGGCGCGCAGTCCACGGGCGCCGGTGCCCCGGAGGATCGCCTGATCGGCCACGGCCTCGAGGGCGTCCGAGGTGAACTCCAACTCGACGCCGTCCATCTCGAACAGCCGGGCGTACTGCTTGACGAGCGCGTTCTTGGGCTCGCTGAGGATGTTGACCAGCGCCTCGCGGTCCAGGCTCGTCACGGTCGCCACGACCGGCAGGCGCCCGATGAACTCGGGGATCAACCCGTACTTCACCAGATCCTCGGGCATGACCTCGGCGAAGTTCTCGGTGGTGTCCAGGGAGCTCTTGCTGGCCACCTCGGCCCCGAAGCCCATCCCCTTGCGACCCACACGGTCGCCGACGATCTTCTCCAGGCCCTGGAAGGCCCCGGCGACGATGAACAGCACGTTGGACGTGTCGATCTGGATGAACTCCTGGTGCGGGTGCTTGCGTCCACCCTGCGGGGGCACCGACGCCTGCGTACCCTCGAGGATTTTCAGCAGCGCCTGCTGGACGCCCTCGCCGGACACGTCGCGCGTGATCGACGGGTTCTCGGCCTTGCGGGCGATCTTGTCGACCTCGTCGATGTAGATGATGCCCATCTCGGCACGCTTGGTGTCGTAGTCCGCGGCCTGGATGAGCTTGAGGAGGATGTTCTCCACGTCCTCACCGACGTAGCCGGCCTCGGTCAGCGCGGTGGCATCGGCGATGGCGAACGGGACGTTGAGCATCTTGGCCAGGGTCTGGGCGAGATAGGTCTTGCCACACCCGGTCGGCCCCAGCATGAGGATGTTGGACTTGGCCAACTCGACGGCGTCACCGCGACCGAGGGAGGCCCCCACGCGGATGCGCTTGTAGTGGTTGTAGACGGCCACCGCGAGGTTCCGCTTGGCGGCGTCCTGTCCCACCACGTACTCGTCGAGGAACGCGTGGATCTCCGACGGCTTGGGCAGCTCGTCGAGTGCCGAGTCCTGCGAGTCCTCGACCTCGGACTCGATGATCTCGTTGCACAGCTCGATGCACTCGTCGCAGATGTAGACCCCGGGACCTGCGATCAGCTTCTTGACCTGCTTCTGGCTCTTCCCACAGAAGGAACACTTCAACAGGTCGCCGCTCTCACCCACACGTGCCATGAGTTCTACGTCCTCGCATTCCAGGGGCCCGGATTCACACCCCGTAGTCGACGGTACGCGGGAGGGCCGGCAAATCCGACCCCCCGCGCGATCAGTTCATTGGACCTGACGGCGCACCGCTACCCTCTACGGCGCGCCGCCCGGACGTCAGTTGGTCGACGACAGCTTGCGGTAGTCGAACACGGTGTCGATGATGCCGTAGTCCTTGGCCTCCGCGGCCGTGAGGATCTTGTCGCGATCGGTGTCCTTGCGGATCTTCTCGGCCTCGTGGCCGGTGTGCAGCGCCAGGGTCGTCTCCATGAGGCGACGCATGCGCTCGATCTCCGCGGCCTGGATCTCGAGATCCGATGCCTGCCCCTGCATGCCGCCGGTCGACGGCTGGTGGATGAGGATGCGGGCGTTGGGCAACGCGGCCCGCTTGCCATTGGTGCCCGCCGCGAGCAGGACGGCGGCGGCCGAGGCCGCCTGCCCCAGGCACACCGTCACGATGTCGGGGCGCACGTACTGCATCGTGTCGTAGATCGCCATGAGCGAGGTGAACGACCCACCGGGCGAGTTGATGTACATCGTGATGTCGCGGTCCGGATCCTGGCCCTCGAGGACGAGGAGCTGGGCCATGATGTCGTTCGCCGAGGCGTCGTCGACCTGGGTGCCCAGGAAGATGATGCGCTCCTCGAAGAGCTTGTTGTACGGGTTGGACTCCTTGACGCCGTAGCTCGAGTGCTCGACGAAGGAGGGCAGGATGTAGCGCGAGGTCGGCAGTGAGGTCATCGGTGACTCCGTGGTGGTGTGCGGGGCGGGCTGGGCTGCGGGAGCGCTCCCGTGGGCGACGGGTTCGACGTTCACGACGGCGACGTTCCGCCGGTCTGGGACGCGCGCGTGATCACGTGGTCGACGAACCCGTACTCCTTGGCCTGCTGCGCGGTGAACCACCGGTCACGGTCCGAGTCCTCGGTGACCTGCTCGAACGACTGGCCCGTGTGGTCGGCGATGAGCTCGGCCATCTGCTTCTTAGTCAAGGCGAGCTGCTCGGCTTGGATGGCGATGTCGATGGCCGACCCGCCGACTCCGCCGGAGGGCTGATGCATCATGATCTTGGCGTGCGGCAGCGCGAAACGCTTGCCCTTGGTACCGGCGGCCAGGAGGAACTGGCCCATCGAGGCCGCAAGTCCCATCGCATACGTGGAGACGTCGCACTCAACAAACTGCATGGTGTCGAAAATCGCCATGCCCGCGGACACCGAGCCGCCGGGCGAGTTGATGTACATGGCGATGTCGCGGGTGGGGTCCTCCGCCGCGAGCAGCAGGATCTGCGCGCAGAGGCGGTTGGCGATGTCGTCGTCCACCTGGGAACCCAGGAAGATGATCCGTTCCTGCAGGAGACGCTCGTACACCGAGTCGCCGAGGCTCAGCCCGTGGGATCCGGGAGAGCTGAGGGCGGGTTGCGTCGAACCGGGCTGTGCCGCTGAACCGTTCTGGGCCACGGGGTACCTACCTTCGCTGATCGTCTCACCGCTCCCGCGGTGCCCGGCCGTCCGGCGGCCGGGTATCCGTTACGTCAAACAGTAACCAACGCCCACGACGGAACCGTCCCGACGGGGCGGGTGTTCGCTCTCAGCGTCGCCTCGCGCGGTCCCCGGGGCCGCGAACGACGGAGCCGGGGACCACCGTGGGGTGGTCCCCGGCTCCGGGGGGTGGTTCAGGCGGCGACGATCAGGCGTCGGTGGCCTTCTCGTCGGAGGCGTCGGCCTCGACCTCGGCGGTCTCGGCGGAGTCCGCGCCCTCGGCGGAGTCGGTGGCCTCCTCCTCACGCGAGCCGAAGAACTCGGTGGTGTCGACCGTGTTGCCCTCGGTGTCCGTGACGTTCGCCTGGACGATCACGTCGGCCAGGGCCTTGGAGCGGCGCACGTCGGAGAACAGCGACCCGAGCTGGCCGGCCTGCTGGATCTGCTGCACGAACTGGTTCGGGTCCATGCCGTAGCGCTGGGCCTGGAACATGATGTGCTGCGTGAGCTCCTCCTGCGAGACCTCGGTCGAGGCGTCCTCGGCCACGGCGTCCAGCAGCAGCTGGCTGCGGATGGCGCGCGCGGCGCCCTCGCGGGTCTCGGCCTCGAAGGTCTCGCGGTCGGTGCCCTCGGCGGCCAGCGCCTGGTCGAGGATCCCGGGGTCCCCACCGAACTGGTCGATGAGCTGGTGCATCTGCGCGTGCGCCTCGGACTCGACGAGGGACTCCGGGGTCGGGATCTCGGTGGCCTCGATCAGCGCGTCCAGGACCTTGTCGCGGATCTCGCCGGCGAGGCCGGCCTTGGCCTGCTGCGCCACCTTCTCCGTGAGGTCGGCCTTGAGCTCGTCGAGGGTGTCGAACTCGCTGGCCATCTGCGCGAACTCGTCGTCGGCGTCGGGGAGCTCGCGCTCCTTGACGGACTGGACGGTCACGGTGATGACCGCCTCCTTGCCGGCGTGATCACCGGCGACGAGCGAGGAGGTGAACTCCTTGGACTCGCCGGCCTTGAGGCCCTCGGCGGCGTCGTCGAGGCCCTCGACGAGCGTGCCGGAACCGAGCTCGTAGGACAGGCCCTCGGTCGAGGCCTCGTCGACGGGCTCGCCGTCGACGGTGGCGGCCAGGTCCACCGAGAGGAAGTCGCCCTTCTCGGCACCGCGCTCGACGCCCTTGAGGGTGCCGAAGCGGGCGCGGAGGTTGTCGAGCTCGGTCTCCACCGCCGCCTCGTCGGTGGCGGGGGCCTCGACGGTGACCGCCAGCTCAGAGTAGGTCGGGAGGGTGATCTCGGGGCGCACGTCCACCTCGGCGGTGAACTCCACGACGTCGCCGTCCTCGAGCTTGGTCACCTCGATCTCCGGCTGCGCCAGGACCTTGAGGTCGTGCTCGTCGACGGCCTGGCCGTAGCGGGTCGGGATCATGTCGTTGATGACCTGCTCCAGGACCGCCGGGCGACCGATCCGCGCCTCGAGGAGCTTGGCGGGGGCCTTGCCCGGACGGAAGCCGGCGATGTTGACCTGGCCGGCGAGCGACTTGTACGCCTTGGCGAAGTCCGGCTCGAGCTCAGCGAACGGCACCTCCACCGTGACCTTGACCCGGGTCGGGTTCAGCTGCTCGACAGTGCTCTTCACGGTGATGATCTCCTAGGAAAGTCGTGTGGGGTTCGTGTTTCGGGCTCCGCTGGTCGGGATGACAGGATTCGAACCTGCGACCCTCCGCTCCCAAAGCGGATGCGCTACCAAGCTGCGCCACATCCCGGTGAGTCGCGCGACCGACCACCCCGCGCCGTACGCGGGAAACCTGCCGGGCCGCCAAACCAACTCGCCCAGTGTACGACAGTGCCGCATCACGGCAGATTCCGAGTTGGCGGGCCGGGAGTTGGGAGCGCCGCACCGGTCCGGTAGTGTTGTCTCAGCGCGAGCGAGACGAGGGGGAAACCCCAGGTCAGCCGCCGATGCGGGCGTAGCTTAATGGTAAAGCCCCTGCCTTCCAAGCAGGCTACGCGGGTTCGATTCCCGTCGCCCGCTCCACACGACGCCCCCGCGACGACCTCCAGGGGCTCCCGGCGCTCCCGGCGCTCCCGAGGATGGCGTCTCGCGGTAGCGCCTGTTCGACCAGACCCCAGCCGCCCCTGGGCATGGCGTCTCGCGGTAGCGCCTGTTC
>NZ_JAALEE010000213.1:0-4701 GCF_014145265.1 Dietzia sp. CW19
GGTGCTCGCAGCGCTGCGGGCCGCGGAGTCGGACCCGGCCGGCCTCACGGACGACCAGTACCTCGCCCTGGCCACGGCCACGGGGGACGGGCTGGCCGCCGTGGCCGGACTCGCCGACCGGATCCGCGCGGACGTGGTGGGGGAGACGGTGACCTACGTGGTCAACCGGAACATCAACTTCTCCAACATCTGCTACACGGGGTGCCGGTTCTGCGCCTTCGCCCAGCGCAAGGGGGACGCGGACGCGTTCTCGCTCTCGGCCGCCGAGGTGGCCGACCGCGCGTACGAGGCGTACGTCTCCGGGGCGTCCGAGGTCTGCATGCAGGGCGGGATCGACCCGGACCTGCCGGTCTCCGGTTACGCCGACCTCGTCCGCGCGGTCAAGGAGCGGGTGCCGTCCATGCACGTCCACGCGTTCAGCCCGATGGAGATCTCGAACGGCGCGGCCCGGTCGGGAGTGGGGGTCAGGGAGTGGCTCACCGAGCTGCGGGCGGCCGGCCTGGACACCATCCCCGGTACCGCGGCGGAGATCCTCGACGACGAGGTCCGCTGGGTCCTGACCAAGGGCAAACTCCCGGCCTCCGAGTGGATCGACATCGTCACCACCGCCCACGAGGTGGGCCTGCGCTCGAGCTCGACCATGATGTACGGCCACGTGGACACGCCGAGGCACTGGGTGGCGCACCTGCGCACCCTGCGGGGGATCCAGGACCGGACCGGCGGGTTCACCGAGTTCGTCCCCCTGCCCTTCGTGCACCGCAGCGCCCCGCTCTACCTGGCGGGCGCGTCCCGGCCGGGTCCGACGCGGGAGGAGAACGTCGCCGTCCACGCCCTGGCACGGATCATGCTGCACGGATCGATCCACAACGTGCAGACCAGCTGGGTCAAGCTCGGGGTCGCGGGGACGCGCACCATGCTCCGCGCGGGGGCGAACGACCTGGGCGGCACGCTGATGGAGGAGACGATCTCCCGGATGGCCGGGGCCGAGAACGGGTCCGCCAAGACCCCGGAGGAGATCGCGGAGATCGCCACCGGGATCGGTCGGCCCGCCCGGCGTCGGGACACCGTCTACGGACCGGCCCCCACCCAGATCCCCGTGACCGTCGTCACATAGCGCGACCGGCTTCGGGGCGGCGTCGTCGCGGACGCGGGGTGTGACATACGATGCAGGCCATACCGCTACGAGGAAGGTGGCTGACGTGACCTACACGATCGCAGAGCCGTGCGTCGACGTGATGGACAAGTCCTGCGTCGAGGAGTGTCCTGTCGACTGCATCTACGAGGGTGGACGGATGCTGTACATCCACCCCGACGAGTGTGTCGACTGCGGCGCGTGTGAGCCCGTCTGCCCGGTGGAGGCCATCTTCTACGAGGATGACACCCCGGAGGAGTGGTCCGAGTACAACACCGCCAACGTCGACTTCTTCGTCGAGCTGGGATCGCCGGGCGGCGCCGCCAAGGTGGGCAAGGTCGACTACGACCACCCGTTCATCAAGGCGCTGCCCCCCATGAACCAGGAGTGACCCCGGTGGTGTCGCGCCCGGAGCGTCGTCCGCCCGGGCGCGCGCTACCCGTGTTCCCGTGGGACACCCTCGCCGAGGCGAGGTCAGTGGCCACCGCGCATCCCGACGGCCTGGTCGATCTCACCGTGGGCACCCCCGTCGACCCGGTCGCCCCGCTCATCCGTGAGGCACTCGCCGCCGGATCCGCGGAACCGGGTTACCCGACCACCATCGGGACCGCGGAGCTCCGGCTCGCGGCCGCCGACGCTCTCCACCGGCGCTACGGGGTCACCGGCCTGGATCCCGGGGCGATCCTGCCCGCGATCGGTACCAAGGAGTTGATCGCGGGTCTGCCCGCACAGCTCGGACTCGGCCCGGGCCACACGGTCGTCGTGCCGGAGGTGGCCTACCCGACCTACGAGGTGGGGGCCCTGCTCGCGGGTGCGACGGTCGTGCGCGCCGACTCCCTGACGCAACTCGGCCCGTCGTCGCCCACCCTGCTCTACCTCAACTCGCCGTCGAACCCCAGCGGCCGGGTGCTCGGCGTGGACCACCTGCGCAAGGTCGTCGGTTGGGCCCGCGACCGCGGGGTGATCGTGGCCTCGGACGAGTGCTACCTCGGGCTGGTCTGGGAGGGTGAGGCGCCCTCGGTCCTCGACCCGCGTGTCTGCGACGGCGACCACACCGGGCTCCTGGCCCTGCACTCGCTGTCCAAGACGTCGAACCTGGCCTCGTATCGTGCGGGGTTCGTGGCGGGCGACCCGTCCCTCGTGGCGGAGCTGCTGGCGGTGCGCAAGCATGCGGGTCTGATGATGCCCCTGCCCGTCCAGAACGCCATGACCGCGGCGCTCCGGGATGACGCCCACGAGGCCGAGCAACGCGAGCGGTACCGGGCCCGACGTGAGCTCCTGCTCCCGGCCGTGCAGGACGCCGGATTCCGGGTCGACGACTCGCAGGCCGGGCTCTACCTCTGGGCGACCCGCGACGAGCCCTGCCGGGAGACGGTGGACTGGTTCGCCGCCCGCGGTGTCCTGGTGGCCCCCGGTGAGTTCTACGGTTCCGCCGGGGCCCGGCACGTCCGCATCGCCCTCACCGCGACCGACGCCACGGTGGCCGAGGCGGTCCGTCGGCTGGCCTGAGCGGGTCGCACCCTACGTCCGCCCGGCCGCCTACGCCCGACGGCGCCCCGCGCCCGCCGGCGCCATCGAAAAGAGCGTTCCGCGCATCTGCTCTCGGCCGATGCGTGCGGAACGCTCTTGTCGTTGTGGGTGTGCGTCTGTCGTTGTGGGTGTGCGTCGCGGGAGATCAGTCGTTGGCGTGGAGCGCCTCGTTCAGCTCGACGCCCTCACGCTTCCACGGCACGGCCTCGACGGCGCCGGAGAGGGAGTTGCGCCGGAAGAGCAGATTGTCCATCCCGGAGAGCTGGCCCGCCTTGACGGGCTCGCGATCGGCCCAGGCCCCGGCCCGGACGTCCACCTTGGTCCCGGCGGTGACGTAGAGCCCGGCCTCGACCACGCAGTCGTCGCCGAGCGAGATCCCGATTCCGGAGTTGGCACCCAGCAGGCAGCGCTCGCCGATCGAGATGGTCTCCTTGCCGCCGCCCGAGAGGGTTCCCATGATCGACGCGCCGCCACCGACGTCGGAGTCCGCACCGACCACGACGCCGGCCGAGACGCGTCCCTCGACCATCGACGGCCCGAGGGTGCCGGCGTTGAAGTTGACGAACCCCTCGTGCATGACGGTCGTCCCCTCCGCCAGATGGGCACCCAGTCGGACGCGGTCGGCGTCGGCGATCCGGACCCCGGACGGGACCACGTAGTCCACCATCCTCGGGAACTTGTCCACGCCGTAGACCGTCACCGGGCCGCGGGCGCGCAACCTGGCACGCACCATCTCGAATCCCGGTACCTCACAGGGGCCGAAGTTGGTCCACACGACGTTGGCCAGTGTCCCGAACAACCCGTCCATGTTGGCGAAGTGCGGCCGGATGAGGCGGTGGGAGATCAGGTGCAGCCGCAGGTAGGCGTCGTAGGCGTCGGTCGGGGCCTGCGTGAGGTCCTCGATCTCGACCCGCACCGCGACCCGCTCGACACCGCGATCGGCGTCGGGTCCGGTGAGGGGAGCCAGCTCCTCGGGGACCTCGTCACCCGACAGGATCCGGTGACCCCCCTCGGAGGCCGCTCCGAGCTGGGGCGCTGGGTACCACACGTCGAGGACGGTGTGATCGGACGTCAGGGTGGCGATTCCGGTGGCCACGGCTCCGTGTGCACTCATGCCCCCGATGCTAGCGGTCGGCCCCGGCGCGTACCGGCCACGGGCATCTAAGGTGGACGCCGTGACCGCCGCCCTCGATCTGACCGTCGACCCGGTCGACCTCACCCGCGCCCTCGTCGACATCGCGAGTCCCTCCCGGGAGGAGGCGGAGATCGCCGGCGCCGTCCACACGGCGCTCGCCTCCGTGGTCGCCGGCTTCACGGGTCCGGCCGCCGGGCGGACCGAACTCGTGCGGGACGGCCACCGCGTCCTGGCCCGAACCTCGAGGGGGTTGCCGACCCGGGTGGTGCTCGCCGGACATCTCGACACCGTCCCGGTGGCGGACAACGTCCCGTGCCGACTCACGGGTGAGGGAGCCGATCAGGTCCTGCACGGGTGTGGGACCGTGGACATGAAATCCGGCGACGCCGTGTTCCTCCACCTGTTCGCGACCCTGGCGGACTCCGCCGAGCTCGCGCACGATCTCACGTTGGTGCTCTACGACTGCGAGGAGATCGAGGCGACCGCGAACGGTCTCGGGTTCCTCGAACGGACCCACCGCGACTGGCTCACGGGGGACGTGGCGATACTCGGCGAGCCCACCGGCGGCCTGATCGAGGCGGGCTGCCAGGGCACCCTCCGGATCCGGGTCCACGCCCGCGGCACCCGAGCCCACTCGGCGCGGAGCTGGTTGGGGGACAACGCCGTGCACCGCCTCGCCCCGGTGCTGGCGGCGCTGGAGAGGTACGGACCGCGCTCGGTGGACATCGACGGCTGCGTCTACCGGGAAGGGCTGCAGGCCGTGCGGATGTCCGCGGGCGTGGCCGGCAACACCGTCCCGGACGAGGCGTGGCTGGACGTCAACTTCCGCTTCGCGCCGGACCGGGACACCGATGCCGCTCTCGCGCACGCCCTCGACGCGCTCGGGTTGACCGGGGCGGGCCCA
>NZ_JAALEE010000214.1:0-9233 GCF_014145265.1 Dietzia sp. CW19
TGCGGCCCGCGGCGCGAGGACATCGCCCGCCCGCCCCGAACTTCGCCGGCAACGTGCTGATGGACGCCCTGGTGGCCACCGCGCGGAAGGCCGGCGTGACGCTGCACTGCGATGTCAGGGCGCGATCGCTGATCGTCGCCGACGGCCGGGTGGTGGGCGTGCGGGCGACCGAGTTCGGCGAGGAGCGCGAGTACCGCGCCACGCGCGGGGTGGTCCTGGCGACCGGCGGGTTCGTCGACAACGACCGCATGCTCGAGCAGTGGGCTCCGCAGCAGGTGGGCAAGGACAAGGTCTCCGACGGCCGCGACGACGGCTCCGGGATCGAGATGGGCATGGACGTCGGCGCCGCCGTGCGCCGCATGCACCAGACCGAGACCGCGATGCTCATCATCCCGCGGCTGGCGGTGGGGGCGATGCTCGTCGACGGCGACGGCCAGCGCTTCATCAACGAGGAGGTCTACCCGGGCCTGTACTGCCACGCGGCCGTGCACCACCGCCGGCCGCCGGTGTGGGTGATCATCGACGAGAAGGGCATCGAGGACGTCCCGGAGAGCGAACTGTGGGGGATGCAGCCCATGCACGCCGCGGAGACCATCGAGGAACTCGCCGCGGACTGCGGGCTGCCGGCGGAGGCTCTGGCCGACACCCTCCGCCGCTACAACGCCGGTGCGCGCGACGGCCAGGATCCCCAGTTCGGGAAGAGCTCACGCTGGGTCCGCCCGCTCGAGCCCCCGTTCGGCGCCTACCCCACCGGGGCGGGCGGCCCGGACTCGTTCAACGGACTCCCCCTCAAACCACAGGGATTCACCCTGGGCGGGCTGCACACGGACCTGCAGTCGAGGGTGCTGGACCGCGCGGGTGAGGCGATCCCCGGCCTGTTCGCCGCCGGCCGTTGCACCCACGGCCTGCACGGCGAGGGCTACATCTCCGGCACGTCCCTGGGCGACGGCTCGTTCTTCGGCCGCCGCGCCGGTCGCGGGGCGGCGCAGGGGACCGGGTAGTGACCGATCACCCGGGTGGCGGGGCCACCGGTCCGGTGGCCGTCCCGCGGCGGGCACGACCCGTGGTGGAGACGGGTCCGCTGCACCCGTCACGCGGGGGCGGGGAACGGATCGACGAGGTCGACGACGACGAGGCCGGCCTCCACGCGCTGGTGGAGCAGGTGCGTCGTATCCGCGCGCTGACCACCGGGGGGTTGTTCGACACCGACCTGGCCCCGCTGACCGACCGGCTGCGCGAGGTGGCCGACCGGCTGGAGGCCGCCTCGGCGAGCACGGAGCGCAGGCAGGCGGTCACGTGGTCGTCGGGTGACTACGTCACCAACTGCCCGGTGGTGGGCCGCTCCAACGCCCTCGCCCCGCCGATCGGGTTCGACATCCTGGCCGACGGGACCCTCCGCGGCGAGGTGACGCTGGGTCTGGAGTACCAGGGCCCGCCCGCGTGCGTGCACGGCGGAGTGGTCTCGCTGCTGTTCGACGTGGTGCTGGGCCGGGCGAACTTCCACGCCGGTACCACCGGGATGACCGTCTACCTGGACGTCGACTACCGCAGCCCCACCCCCGTCCTCGAGCCGATCGTGGTGACCGGTCGGCAGGTCAGAGTGGAGGGGCGCAAGATCTGGGCGCAGGGCGCCATCCACGCGGGCGATCGACTGTGCGCGACCGCCGAGGGCATGTTCGTCGAACCCGGCGGCCTGCTCCTGGAGAACCGGCGCCGCCTCGCGGGAGGGTGACCGGCGGTGACCGGGTGAATGCGGAGTAGATTCGGTTTTCGTGACCACCGATACCTCCGCCACCGACGACCGCCCCTTCGGTACGACCGATCCCGCCTCGGCCGGCGAGGAGGGGGCCCCGTTCCTGCGCCAGGACGACGACGCCTCCGGGTCCACCGACCTGGCCCGAGAACTGCGCCGGGTGCGGGGACTCGTGGCGGGGTCGCGCTTCGACGACGTCCACGACGCCGTCAGGACCGTCCGGGAGCTCGCCGACCATCTCGAGGCCGTCGGCACCATGGTGCGCCCCTCCGACTACGCGACCTGGGGCGTTCCGGAGCATCTCGCCTCCAACCCCGCGATCGGCAGCCGTAACCCGGTCTCCCCGCCGCTCGAGCCGGTAGTTCTGCCCGACGCGACCGTGCGGGCGGATCTGCGACTGGGCATCGAGTACCAGGGCCCTCCCGGGTGCGTGCACGGGGGGATCGTCGCGCTGGTCTTCGACGAGATGCTGGGCCTGGCCAACGCCGCCGCCAAGAGCGTCGGCCTGACCGCGGACCTGAGGGTCAGCTACATCTCGCCGACCCCGCTGTACGCCCCGTTGCGGTTCGAGGCGCGACAGGACCGCGTGGAGGGCCGCAAGATCTGGGCCAGCGCCACCGTGTACACCGGCGAGACGCTGTGCGCGCGCGCCGAGGCGTTGTTCATCGAACCCAGGGGGATCTCGGACGCGCAGCGGGACCGTCCCATCGAGGGCTGACCAGGCTGAGCGGGCCGGCGTCCGGTCCCGGGGGGCGGGGACGCGACGCGTCGGTGGAGCCGCTCAGCCCTCGCCGCGTAGGGCCTTCATCCGCTTGTGCGCCCCGGCCACGATCCGGCCGCGCTCGACTCCGGAGCTGAACTCGACGCCCTTGAGATTGCCCTCCCCGCCGCAGACGTGGACCGGGCCCTCGCCGATCGACGCGAGCACCTCGTCGGCGACGTCGGCGGGCTCGCTCACGGTCATGCCCGGGAGATCCATGTCCAGACCGGCGCGGATCATGGCCGGGGTCCGGGTCACGCCGAGGATCACCTCGACCACGTCGACCCCGTGCTCGCGCATCTCCAGCCACAGCCCCTCCACGAAGACCCGGCTGAACGCCTTGGCCGCCGAGTAGATGCTCATGTCCGCGTGTCCGAGGTACCCGGCCATCGACCCCATGACCACGATGCCGCCCCGGCCGCGGGCCTTGAGCGCGGGGGCGAAGTGCCGGATGACCGCCAGCGGCGAGGTGATGTTGAGGTCGATGACCTGTTGGACCCGCTCCATGTCCGACTCGGCGAACTCCGCGCCGTAGGTGTTGGCCCCGGCGTTGAGGACCACCAGCCCCACGTCCAGTCCCTCGCAGGCGGCGGCGATCCCGTCGGCGGCACCGGGCCCGGTGAGGTCGACGGAGAGCACGCGGCACTCCACGCCCCGGGCGCGGACGGCCTCGGCGGTCTCCTCGAGGGGTCCGCTCCGGCGGGCGACCAGCACGGACGAGACGCCGGCGTCGGCCAGGCGGAGGGCGATCTCGGCACCCACTCCCTCGCTGCCGCCCACGACCAGAGCCCAGGGGCCGTACGTGGACGGATCGATCTGCTTCTTTTTGACGGGTGTCGACATAGTCTCCAGAGTATGACCAACGACAGCGACAGTCCTGAAATCGGCCGAGGTCCGCTCCCGAGGATCGAGGGCGTGGACGACTTCCAGTTGAGCAGCATGCGGGAGCGACTGGGGGGCACCTTCGATCCGATCGCGGTCCCCGACCTGCCCACGCCGGATCCCGATCTCGATCGTTCGGTGGCGGAGCTGCGCAGGCTGCGTGAGGCGATCGCCGGGCTCGCCCACTCGGAGGTCGAGCTGGGGGACATCGCGGACCGGTTGGCCGAGGTCGCGGACCTCCTCGAGCCCCGCGTGCCGGAGCCGGCCCGTCGGCTGGAGGCCATGTGGACCGGCGCCGGGTCCCGCCGGGCCAACCCCGTCGGCGGTCCGGAGAACCCGATCGCCCCGCCGGTGCGGTTCTCCGGGTGTGACGACGGGTCGGTGACGGCGGAGGTCACGCTCGGACTGGCCTACCAGGGCCCTCCCGGGTGCGTCCACGGAGGGATCAGCGCGCTGATCATCGACCACATGATGGGCTTCGCGAACCACTGGGGAGGCCGCTACGGCATGACGGCCCACTACGAGATCGACTACCGGTCACCCACGCCGCTGCTGCGGCCGCTGACGTTCCGCTCGTGGGTGGACGAGGTGGACGGCCGCAAGACCTGGACCAAGGCGACCATCCACGCGGGCGACCGGCTGTGCGTCGAGGCCCGCGGGCTCTTCCTCGAGGCGAGCGTCGCGGTGCCGGGTCGCCCGGACCAGCGGTCGACCGTGGGGGACGGTGCCTGACCGGACCCGACACCTGGCCCCGGTTTGTCGACCCCGGGGCGCCGCCGACTCAGTGTTGGAGGTCGACCTGCACGACCTTCTGCAGGTAGGGGGCGATCACCTCGGTCAGGCCCGAGGCCAACTGGTCCGGGTCCTCGGGCGGGAGCGAGATGAAGCTGATGCCGATCCGGGCGATGATCGAGGCCGCCAGCCGGGCCTGGCTCGCCTCGATCCGCATCCAGCTCTCGGACAAGGCCGGCACGAGCACCTCGGTGGCGCGCTCGATGAGCGGCCCCGCCTCGGTGGTGATCAGCCGCAGCAGGTCCGGCTTGATGTCCCCCGTCACGAGCGCCCGGATGAGCGGGTCACGACTGCTGGACCGCAGGAAGCCGTTGATCCCCTCACTCAGGGCCAGCTCGATCTGCCCGGGATGCCTGATGATGGAGTCCCGGATCTCGCCGGCGAAGGTCTCCGACAGCTGGAGCGCGTACGCCTGGGCCAGGCCCTGACGGTTGCCGAACGTGCTGTAGAGCGTCTGGCGGCTCAGTCCTGCGGCCTTGGCCACGTCGGACATGGTCACGGCCGACCAGTCACGGGACTCCAACAGTTCGTGCATCGCGTCGAAGACGGTGAGGCGAGGCGACCAACGCTCCCCCTGGGAATCCCCGGAGGAGCGTCGGTCACTGGTGGAGGGGCGGCGCGGCATGAGGTCCATTGTTCCTGATCTGGCGTCCGCGGGTGGTGGAGGGCTACTTCACGGGCAGGAAGTCGACCTTGTCGCGGACGCCGCAGTCCGAGCACCGCCAGGTGGTGGGGATCGCCGACCACGGGGTCCCGGGCGGGAATCCCTCACGCGGCTCGCCGGCCGCCTCGGAGTAGTGGTGCCCGCAGTTCGGGCACACGTACTCGCCGGTCGGCGACGTCTGGTCGGCGGCGATGTCGGTGTCCGCGACCACCTTCTCCGCCACCGCGGTGGAGCCGGCGGCGGCCGCATCGACCCCGTGGCGGGCGAGGATCTTCTCGCGCTTGGACGGCTGGATGTTGGCCCGGGTGATGTCACCGTCGTAGTGGGCCAGCACCCGCTTGTCCATGACCTTGCGCCACAGCGGCGGCACGTAGGCCAGGACCATCATCGTGGCGTACCCGGACGGCAGCTGCGGGGCCTGCTCGAAGCTGCGCAGGACCTGGTAGCGGCGCATCGGGTTGGCGTGGTGATCCGAATGGCGCTGCAGGTGGTACAGGAAGATGTTGGTCACCAGGTGATCGGAGTTCCACGAGTGCTCCGGGCGGCAGCGCTGGTAGCGGCCGGCGGAGGTCTTCTGCCGCTTGAGGCCGTAGTGCTCCAGGTAGTTGACCACCTCCAGCAGCGAGAAGCCGAAGACCGCCTGGACGAGGAGCCAGGGCGCGACCTCCCAGCCGAACACGGCGATCAGTCCGCCGAAGAGCACGACGGTCATGAGCCACGCGTTGAGGTTGTCGTTGCGGATCGTCCACGGGCTCTTGCCCAGGCGACCGAGCCGCTCGGACTCGAGGTGCCAGGCCGACCGTGCGGATCCCACGACGCTGCGCGGCAGGAACGCCCAGAACGACTCGCCGAAGCGCGAGCTGGCCGGGTCCTCGGGAGTGGCGACGCGGGCGTGGTGCCCACGGTTGTGCTCGATGAAGAAGTGTCCGTACCCGGTGGTGGCCAGGGCGACCTTGGACAGCCACTTCTCGCTCCCGGCGATCTTGTGGCCGAGTTCGTGCGCGGTGTTGATCCCGATCCCGCCCGTGATGGCCACCGTCCAGGCCACACCGATCGAGGCGGCGATCCCGAGCCCGCCGTCGTAGCCGAGCCACGACAGGTCCTGGGCGGTCCACAGGTAGCAGGCGACGATGAGGGACGCGTACTGGAAGGGGATGTACAGGTAGGTGCACCAGCGGTAGAAGGGGTCCGCCTCGAGCCGGTCCATCACCTCGTCCGGCGGGTTCTGGCCGTCGGCTCCGACCGCCAGGTCGCCGAGGGGGATGGCGACGTAGACCAGGACGGGGAGCAGGAACCACGCGGCGGTGGCGGCCCAGCCCAGACCCAGCCCGTTGAACCCGATGACGAACGGCATCGAGAGGAACAGCCCCATCGCCGGGATCAGGCCGAGCAGCCACAGGTACCGCTTGGCGTCGGTCCACGCGTACGGCTCGACCGCGGCGTCGGTGGCGTCACCCACCGCGGCGGTGTCCCGGGCGGCGGGGTCCGTCGTGGGGTCCCGGTCGGGACGCTCGTCTGCGCCCCGGGGGCGGATGTACTCGGTGCTGGACATCGTCAACGACCTCCAAAGATCACTGGTGATGTGGCCTACGCCACTGTCTGGAGACAAGATTAGACAAATTCCCGGGCCATGTCTAGACATGGGGTCTGATTTTGTCCAGGGAGGACGACGACGAGGCCATCCGTTCCACCGGCCGGTGCGGAATAAGGGGGCGGTCCGCGCAGTTGTACCGACAGGTCGTCGGATCCACTCCGACGCGGGAGGAGTGGCGGACGTGACGATGCAGCAGGCCGCCATGCGCACCTTGATGCGGGCCGAGAACAACAACATCACGCTCGACCGCAGCGTCTTCACCCGCGAGAACTTCCACCGGATCGGTCAGTTCGCGCGACCGCACACCCGGTTGATCGTCCTGTTCCTGATCCTGTCCGTGTTCGGGGCCTCCCTCGCCGTGGTGACCCCGCTGCTCGCCGGCCGGGTGGTCACCGCGATCGTGGACGGCGCCGCGGTACGGGTGGTGTTCCTCCTCGCCGCCGCCATCGCGGTGATCGGCATCGTCGAGGCGGTCAACAACGTCGTGACCAGGTTCTGGTCGGCGCGAATCGGCGAGGGTCTGATCCTCGACCTGCGCCGTTCGGTGTTCGACCACGTCCAGACCATGCCGGTCGCGTTCTTCATGCGTACCCGCACCGGTGCGCTGGTGAGTCGGCTCAACAACGACGTCCTGGGCGCCCAGCGGGCCTTCTCGGACACCCTCTCCGGGGTCGTGTCCAACCTCGTCCAGCTCATCCTCACCCTGGTGGTGATGGCCGGGATCAACTGGCAGCTGACCCTCATGTCGGTGCTGCTGCTACCGGTGTTCCTCTTCCCCGCCCGCTACGTGGGCAGGCGCCTGGCCAGGCTCCGTCGCGAGGCCTCCGACCTCAACGCGTCGATGAACGACCAGATGACAGAGCGCTTCAACGCCGGCGGCGCGACCCTCGTCAAGTTGTTCGGCCGCCCCGACGCCGAGTCCGCGGAGTTCGCCTCCCGCGCGGGTCGGGTGCGGGGCATCGGGGTCCGCACCGCGCTGCTCATGAGCGTGTTCATGAACTCGCTGACGCTGGTCTCCACCCTGGCCCTCGCGCTGGTCTACGGCGTCGGCGGCTGGTTCGCCCTCACCGGTGGGATGGACGCGGGGTCCGTCGTCGCCCTCGCCCTCCTGCTGACCCGCCTGTACGGCCCGCTGACCTCGCTGGCCAACGCACCGATGGACGTGGTGACCGCCATCGTGAGCTTCGAGCGGGTCTTCGAGGTCCTGGACCTGGACCCGCTGCTCAAGGACGCCCCCGACGCCGTCGACGTGCCCGAGGGCCCCGCCGCCATCGAGTTCGACGACGTCCGGTTCTCCTACCCCTCGGCCGACAAGGTCTCCCTGGCCTCGCTGGAGGAGGTCGCCGTACTCGACACCCGCGGCGGGCAGGAAGTCCTGCACGGGGTCAGTTTCCACGCCGAGCCGGGGCAGATGATCGCACTGGTCGGATCGTCGGGCGCGGGCAAGTCGACCATCGCGTCGTTGCTCCCGCGGCTCTACGACGTGGACTCGGGGGCGGTGCGGGTGGCCGGCCTCGACGTGCGTGAGGTCACCTCGTCGTCGTTGCGCCGGACGGTGGGCATGGTCACCCAGGACGGCCACCTCTTCCACGACACGATCCGGTCCAATCTGACCTTCGCCCGTCCGGAGGTGACCGACGAGCTGGTGTGGGACGCCCTGCGCCGGGCGCGGCTGGAGGAGCTGGTCCGGTCGCTGCCCGACGGGCTGGACACCGTCATCGGCGACCGCGGGTACCGCCTCTCCGGCGGTGAGAGGCAGCGCCTGACCATCGCGAGGCTGCTCATCGCGGAGCCGTCCGTGGTGGTGCTGGACGAGGCCACCAGCGCACTGGACTCCACCAACGAGTCCGCGGTCCAGGAGGCCCTCACCGAGGCGATGTCCCACCGGACGTCCCTGGTGATCGCCCATCGACTGTCCACCGTGCGCGCCGCCGACCGCATCCTCGTGCTCGAGGGCGGCAGCGTGGTGGAGTCGGGCACCCACCCCGAGCTGCTGGCCGCGGGCGGGCGGTACACCGAGCTGTACGAGACCCAGTTCGCGGACCAGGAGTAGCAGCCGCGTCGGCGGGGCCGGTCAGCAGCACCCCCACCGGTCAGCAGCACCCCCACCGGTCGACAGCACCCCCGTCAGTAGCGTCCCCCGGCGATCGCGTCGTGGACCCGGTCGGTGTCGGCGTCGGCCCAGCCCGGGGGGTCCAGGATCCGGGCCCACATCTGCGCGGCGTCCGGCCCGAAGGTGTGACCGTGGCCGGCAGGGACCTCCGCGGAGAACACCATGTCCAGGGTGACCTGCCAGAACGTCACGAACGGGGTCCACCGCACCCCCGGGCCGAGATCGGGGCCCAGCGGCTCCCGCAGCCAGTCCGGGCGCTGCAGCAGGAGGTCGGGCGACCACCAGGTGATGGGATCGGAGGCGTGCTGCCAGTAGACGATCCGCGGAGAGGACCAGGGCGCGCCGTCGAGATCCAGATCCGGCCCGCCGGCGGCGAAGCGCACGTGCTCACCGCCGTCGATCACCGGTAGTCGCTCCGGTGAGCCCGCATCGCGGTGGGCGGTGAGGTAGGACCACTGCGGTGAGAAGTTGGGCGTGCCCACCCACAGCGCGCCGTCGGTCCGGGCCACCATGTCCCGGGCACCACCGAAGGCGGTCTGCCCCCCGAAGGAGCCGAGGCTCTCCCCGAACGCGACGAGTGCGGGGCGACGGGCCTCGGGCACGTCCGCGACGGCGCGCTCCACCGCCTCGAACAGGGCGCGTCCCGCGCGCTGGGGCGACTGCCGATCGGCCACG
>NZ_JAALEE010000215.1:0-4572 GCF_014145265.1 Dietzia sp. CW19
GCTCAGGCACGGTGTCGCTCAGGCACTCGACTGATCAGGCCCCGGGGACCGTCGGCGCCTCGTGGGTGCGCTCGTACTCGGCGAGGATGTCGATGCGGCGCTGGTGGCGCTCGGCCTCCGACCAGCTCTGGTCGAGGAACGCGTCGACGATCGCCAGCGCCTCCTCCTGTGAGTGCATGCGCCCCCCGATGCCGATCAACTGGGCGTTGTTGTGCTCACGCGCGAGGCGGGCGGTCTCGACGCTCCACGCCAGGGCGCAGCGGGCGCCGGGGACCTTGTTGGCCGCGATCTGCTCGCCGTTGCCGGAGCCGCCCAGCACGATCCCGAGGCTGCCCGGGTCCGCGACGACCCTGAGAGCCGCGTCGATACAGAAGGCCGGGTAATCGTCCTCCGCGTCGTAGGTGTGGGCTCCGCAATCGACCACCTCGTGGCCCGTGGCCTTCAGGTGCTCGGCGATGACGTTCTTGGTCTCGAAGCCGGCGTGGTCCGCTCCCAGGTAGATGCGCATGGCGGCGATTCTGCCACGTCGGACCCGGGCCGCCGACAACGGTGGAGTCACTTGGACAGCCGGATCACCATCGTCTCCGACGCCGCACCCTCCGCGGCGACGAAACCCATGTCGGTGTACAGCCTCCGCGCCGGATTGCCCCTCTCGACGCTGAGACTCACCAGCTCCAGACCCCGGTCCCGCGCGGCCGCGAGCGCCGCTTCGAGCAACAGGGCCCCGAGGCCTCTCCCGCGAAACCCGGGCCAGACGCACACGCTGAGTTCGGGGACTCCGTCCTCGACGTACCCAAAACCGGGATCCGAGGCGTCGAGGAACAGTAGCCACACGACACCGACCGGGCGTCCGGACACCTCGGCCACCAGACCGAAGTCGCCACGGTCGGGTCGGAGTGCCGAGTAGTGCGCCAGCGCGGGGTGGTCCGCCACGTCGGCTGCGGCGACCCGATCCTCCCCCGTCCAATTGACGTTGAGCAGGGTGGCCTCTTCCAGCAGTGAATCGTCATCCGCGGAGAGCGGCCGCACGCGTACTGAGCCATCCGCGCTGTCCGCGGGCACCTTGCGCCACAGGATGTCGTCGGGAGGCCCGGTCCCGTAGGACCGATGCCACTGTTCGACTACGCCGGTGTACCGCAGCCGGTCCGGTCGGAGCCAGCAGGTGTGATCGGGCCCCCATCCAGCGAGGACGGTCGCCCCCTGCGCGGTGTCGATTGCGCGCCCGGCGGTGCGGAGGTAGCCGGTGACGGTCACGTGGACCGCGTCGTAGGACTCGGCGACCTCGGCCCAGTCGGGGATCCACCAGCTTCCATCGCGCCCGGTGGTTCGCCACCAGTCGCCCCGCTTCTCCTGGGTCACCTCCAGGGGGAACTCGTTGACAAGACTGGCCCACTCCTGCGGGCTGTCGATTTCCCGGATTCGGGCCGAGGGCTCGACCTCGACCGGGTGGACGCGGGCCCGGCTCCACCCCATGTGGTCCTCGGTGGTGTGTGGGGCAAGAGGGCCGACCGACTCCCTGCTACGAGAGGTCCAAGCGATCCCGGCGAACACCGGCGCTGTCCACCACCGACCGGTGGTGGACCGCCAGTGGGGGTTGTCCGTGCCCGCGGACTCCTTCTCCCTGATCTGATCCCGCCATTTCCTGAGCTGCGGGCGGGCGTCCCCGAGCGAGTCCACCGGCATCCAGTTGTCGAACAGGAGCTGGACGATGTTCTGGCCGGTCCTGTCGACGGGGTCGGACCACCAGTTCGTCGCGGGATTCTCCGAGAGGGCTCGGGCGATCGGGCGGAGTGTGGCCACCATGTCGGGGCGCGCGAGGCCCTCTCGGTCGTCGTCCGGTTCCTGCCAGTAGACGGCCTTCCACACGCCGGCGCTGAGTTCACCGAGGATCCTCGGCTCACTTAGTGAACGGACCTGTTCAGCCCGGACCGTGCCGAACTCGTCGATGCGCTGCTGAGCGGTCAGCCGCCACCAGTCGGTGCCGGGAGCGGCCGCCTCGGCCACGGCCGCGCACAGCGCGCGACCGTAAGGCCCGTCCAGCACGGACTCACCATCGCGCACATCGACTCAGTCGAACTGCGGGGCCTCGGTGCGGCTGCGCTTGAGCTCGAAGAAGTAGGGGTACTCCGCGAGCAGGGCGGCGCCGTCGAAGACCTTGCCCGCGTCCTCGCCGCGCGGGATGCGCGTGAGGACGGGACCGAAGAAGGCCACGCCGTCCACGTGCACGACCGGGGTGCCGACCTCGTCGCCCACCGGGTCCATGCCGCGGTGGTGCGAGGCGCGCAGCTCGTCGTCGTACTCATCCGACGCCGCCGCGGCGGCGAGACCCGCGTCCAGTCCGGCGGCCTCGAGCGCCTCGGTGATCACCGTGGGGTCCTCGATCCCCCGTCCCTGGTCGTGGATGCGGGTGCCGAGCTCGGTGTACAGCCGGCCCAGGACCTCCTGGCCGTGACGCTGTGCGGCGGCGATCGCGACCCGGACCGGGCCCCAACCGCGTGTCATCAGCGCGAGGTAGTCCTCGGGCAGGTCCCGGCCGTCGTTGAGGACGGACAGGCTCATGACGTTCCAGGTCAGCTCGATGTCCCGGACCTTCTCCACCTCGAGGATCCAGCGGCTGGTGACCCATGCGAAGGGGCACAGGGGGTCGAACCAGAAGTCGACGGAACGGGTGGCGTCGGAACCAGAAGATGTCATGACCCCATCCTCCTCGTCCGGGTCCCCGACTGCCACCCCGCCCCGGGTGGTAGGACTGGGGCCACCACCCCCGCCCAGGAACCGAGGACCTCCGATGCGCTCGCTCAATCTCACCCGTTCCGACGCCGCCGCCAGGGCGGAACTGCTCGACGTGGACACCTACGAGGTGGACCTGGACCTCACCGACGGCTCCGGCGGGCCCGGATCCGGGACGTTCCGGTCCCGCACGGTGGTCCGGTTCACCTGCTCCCGACCCAGGGCGGAGACGTTCATCGATCTGAGGTCGGCGCGGATCCGGTCGGTGACGTTGAACGGACGGGACCTGGAGACCGGGGACTATGACGACGAGGTGGGGCTGACGCTGCCCGACCTGCAGGAGACCAACGAGCTCGTCGTGGACGCCGATCTGGCCTACACCTCCACCGGCGAGGGCCTACACCGCATGGTCGATCCCGTGGACGGGGAGGTCTACCTCTACTCACAGTTCCAGACCGCCGACGCCAAGCGGGTGTTCGCCTGCTTCGACCAGCCCGACCTCAAGGCCCGCTACACGCTGACCGTCACCGCCCCCGCCTCCTGGGTCGTGGTGGCCAACACCCCGGCCGGCGAGTCCCCGGGCGAGTCGGGAGCGGTCGTGCACCGGTTCGAGCAGACGGAGATCCTGTCGACGTACCTCGTGGCCCTGATCGCCGGCCCCTATCACGTGGTCGAGGACTCCTACGCCGACGAGCACGGGACCATTCCACTACGACTGTTGTGTCGTGCGTCGCTCGCCGGGTACCTCGACTCCGATCGGCTGTTCGCCGAGACCAAGGAGGGCTTCGGGTTCTATCACCGTGAGTTCGGCATGCCGTACGCGTTCGGCAAGTACGACCAGATCTTCGTGCCCGAGTTCAACGCGGGGGCCATGGAGAACGCCGGGGCCGTGACGTTCCTCGAGGACTACGTCTTCCGCTCCCGCGTCACGGCCTACCGCTACGAGCGGCGCAACGAAACGGTGCTGCACGAGATGGCCCACATGTGGTTCGGCGACCTGGTGACCATGCGCTGGTGGGATGACCTGTGGCTCAACGAGTCGTTCGCGACCTTCGCCTCGGTCCTGGCCCAGGTGGACGCCACGCAGTACACCGACGCGTGGACCACGTTCGCCAATGTGGAGAAGGCGTGGGCGTACCGGCAGGACCAGTTGCCCTCCACCCATCCCGTGGCGGCCGACATGACGGACCTGGAGACGGTCGAGGCCAACTTCGACGGGATCACCTACGCCAAGGGCGCGTCCGTGCTCAAGCAACTGGTGGCGTACGTGGGACGCGAGCCGTTCCTGGCCGGCCTGCGCGCCTACTTCGCCGAGCACGCCTTCGGCAACGCCGAGTTCGACGACCTCCTGCGGGCCCTCGAGGCCTCCTCCGGCCGCGACCTGTCCGACTGGGCCGAGCAGTGGCTGCGGACCACAGGCATCAACCCGATCTCGGTGGAGGTGGACACCGCAGACGACGCCCAGGCGACGATCTCCGAACTGACCGTCGTGCAGGGACCCGCCGCCCCGGGTGCCGGGGAGCTGCGCACCCACCGTCTGGGGGTCGGCCTCTACAGCCGTAACGACTCGGGCGCGCTGGTGCGCACCGCGTTCGCGGAGCTGGACGTGGACGCCGAGCGCACGACCGTCCCGGACATGTCCGGCCTTCCCGTTCCCGACCTGATCCTGCCCAACGACGCCGACCTGACGTACTGCTCGGTGCGCCTCGACGAGCGCTCCCTGACCACTGTCCTGGGCTCCATCGAGGACGTGACGGACTCGCTCGCCCGGACCCTGTGCTGGTCCGCACTGTGGGAGATGACCCGGGAGGCCCGGCTCCCGGCTCGCCGGTTCGTCGAGGA
>NZ_JAALEE010000216.1:0-2349 GCF_014145265.1 Dietzia sp. CW19
TGCCGCGCGGGCCGACGGGCTCCCGCTCTCCCCGACGTGGGCCCTGGTGGGCCAGTCACAGGGAGCGGGGGCCGCGCTGGTCACCGCCACCCGGGCCACCGAGCTGGGGGCGCCCTCGGGGCTGGACTTCCGCGGGGTCGTGGCCACCGGTGCGCCGGCAAACCTCGAACACCTCTTCCAGTGGGGCGGGCCGGGCTTCCCTCCGGTGTCACTGCCCACCGGCCTCAACCTCTACGCCTTCTACATCCTCGCCGGCCTGCGTGACCAGCACCCCGAGTTCGAACTCGACCAGTTCCTCACCCCGCGGGGCCGTGAGATGGTCGACTCCGCCGAGCAGCTCTGTTACGAGGACATGCGCGCGGCGGTGGGCGATTTCCAGATCTCCCAGGCGCTCACCCGGCCGGTCAGGGACATCCCGGACGTCTTCGGCCATCTCCAGCGGTACATGGGGACCCCGGCCACCGGGTACGACCGCCCGGTCTTCCTGGGCCAGGGCCTGCTCGACCTGGACGTGCCCGCGCCCTCCGCGCTGTCCCTCGCGGCGGAGATGACCCTGAACCGCCAGCCACTCGAGTTGCACGTCTATCCGGACAGGGACCACAGCGGGACGGTCTATGCGGCGACGCCGGACGCCACCGCGTTCCTGAACCGGGTGATGGGCTGAGCAGAATCCCGCAGTTGGACACGCCGTCAACATGACGTTCCACATCGGGCGCGGCAGGAGCCGGTCGACGCCACATCGACAATGTGACGTAATCCACAATCGTTACCTACTTGTCACATGAGAATTTCCGAGTAGAGTCCTCGCCATCGCCGCGCGGGGATGTTCAGGGACTCCCCGCGCGGCTGACTTAATTTCGACGCCGCCCGCATTTCGGCCGAGGCGCCCGACTCTAGAACGTGTTCTAGTATCGTGACTCCCATGAGCTCTCTCGACTTCGAGTCCACCAGCAAGACCCTCACCGCCGGCCGCTTCGAGCTGCACTTCCACGAGGCGGGGGAGCAGAGCGTGACCGAGCCGGAGAGCACGGTCCCGGTCCTGTTCCTCCACGGTTCCGGCCCGGGCGTCACCGCGTGGTCCAACTTCTCCGGCAACTTCCCCGTCTTCGCCGAGCGATTCCACACGATCCTGCTGGACATGCCGGGCTTCGGCAGGAGCTCGGACCTGGAGTGGGAGAAGGCCTACCCCCTGATCGCCGCCGAGGCGATCGACGCGTTCTGTGAGGCCAAGGGCATCGAGAAGGTCGACATCATCGGCAACTCGATGGGCGGCAACGTCGCCTGCGAGACCGCCCTGGCCTACCCCGGCCGCGTCCGCAAAATGGCGCTCATGGGCCCCGGCGGCCTGGCGGCACCGCTGTTCACCCCCGAGCCCAGCGAGGGCTCGCGGCGCCTGTTCGACTTCCTGGCCTCGCCCTCCGACGAGTCCATGGCCGCGTGGGTCGACACGATGGTGGGCAACAAGAAGGTCGTCTCCGACGAGCTGATCCGCGCGCGGACCGAGGCCGCCACCGCCCCGGGGGCCGTCGAGCGGATGTACGCCATCTTCGGATCGATCCTCAAGCCCGAGAACGCCTACACGCCGCTCTACGCGCGGGCCTCCCAGATCCGCCAGGAGACGCTGCTCATCTGGGGCCGCGACGACCGCATGCTGCCCTACGAGCAGGCGCACTTCGCGTTCCGGCAGCTCCCCCGCGCCGAGCTCCACGCCTTCTCGCGCTGCGGGCACTGGGCGATGATCGAACAGAAGGACAAGTTCGAGCGCCTGGTGATCGACTTCCTGCTCAACTGACCCGCTAGCCTCGGGGCATGAGCGAGTCGCCGCAGCCCGACCAGCCCGCCGCGGAACAGCCCTCTGCGGAACAGCCCACCGTGGATCCGCGCACCGGCGAGGACCTGTCCTGGAAGAGCACCCCGGTCGCGATCGTCTTGCTCGACCGTCCCGCACCAGGCCACGCCGAGGTCGGCGACCTCCTCGCCGAGATCTTCGAGGGCTCCTACGAGGTCGATCCCGGGACGGACGACGATCCCGCGACCGGCGTGTCGGTCGAGGACGTCACGGTCGTCGCCACCCCGCTCGACCTCCCGGTGGCCGACGGCGAGGCGTCCCGCTACACCGAGAACCTGGCCATCTGGAACGGCGGGGAGAGCGTGGTGGACACGCATCGCTCCCAGGTCGTCGTGGCCGCCTTCCGCCTCGGCCCGACAGGCGACGACGGCGAACCGGGCGAACCCGAGTACCTGGACCCCAGGCTCGAGACGCTCCGGTGCGAACTCGCGGTGGCCACGGTGGCCGCCGCCCTGACCGCCCTGCCCGGCGCGATCGCGGTGAGCGTGGGCGGCGCGGCC
>NZ_JAALEE010000217.1:0-4180 GCF_014145265.1 Dietzia sp. CW19
CGGGCCCGCGAGCGCGTCGTCAGACGCGGGCCCGGGAGCGCGCGGGCGGCTCGTCGAGGTGCACCGAATACCTGCGCACCAGCGCCCGCCACACCAGCGGCCCGACCGTCACCAGCACCAGCGCGATGGCGCCGATCAGTGCCGGCGAGGCCCCGAGCATCGCCGAGGCGGTGACCGCCAACACGATGGTGATGCCCCGCCGGATCAGTCCCTGCGGCACCCGTCCGGCGAACTTCGACCCGACGTACGTCCCGGTCGCCCCGCCGATCAGCAGGGGCACCAGAAGGTTCCAGTCGACGCCGGTCACCATCACGTGGCCGATCGCCGCCGCGATCACCAGCGGGACCGCCTGCACGAGGTCGGTGCCCACCAGCCGCAGCGCGGCCAGGGTCGGGTACAGCAACATGATGCACATCATGATGACCGTGCCGGAGCCCACCGAGGTGATGCCCACCATCAGCCCGCCGATGACTCCGACCAGCAGGGTGATCAGCGGCTTGACGGGCGGGTTCGGGTCGCTGCCCGTACGGATCTTGCCGGCCATCTCGAAGAACGCGCGCAGGAAATAGGCGGAGGACGCCACG
This sequence comes from Dietzia sp. CW19, assembly GCF_014145265.1. NCBI lineage: Bacteria > Bacillati > Actinomycetota > Actinomycetes > Mycobacteriales > Dietziaceae > Dietzia > Dietzia sp. CW19. The sequence goes on from NZ_JAALEE010000217.1 coordinate 585, forward strand.
ATGAGCGTGCCGCCGATCGCCTTCTTCAGCAGCCCCTGGACGTCGTCGGCTCCCACCGCGTGCACCAGCCAGGCCCCCAGATAGGCCGTCGGGACCGAACCCAGGATCAGCCAGAACGCGATCTTCAGGTTGGGTTTGCCGTGCTTCCAGTGCACGCCGGCCCCGATGACCTTGTTCACCGCGTTGACCACCAGATCGTTGGCCACGGCGGCGGTGGGCGGGATCCCCACGAGGATGAGCGCGGGCGTCATCAACGCCCCGCCGCCCATCCCCGTCAGACCTATGACCACGCCGATCACCGCGCTGACGACCAGCAGACCCAGCGAGTCGTAGGTCCAGAGCGCCTCCGGCACCGGGTCAGACCCCGAGGATCGAGCTGACGATCCGCTGAGCCACCTCTTCCGCGGTGCCGTCCTCCGGCCGGATGTGCAGGTCGGGGGTCAGCGGCGGCTCGTAGGGCGCGGACACGCCGGTGAACTCGGGGATCTCTCCCGCCCGCGCCTTGGCGTAGAGCCCCTTGGGGTCACGTGCTTCGCACTCGGCCAACGGGGTGTCCACGAACACCTCGGTGAAGGGCAGGTCGGCCGCGGCGTGGACGCTGCGTGCCTTGTCGCGGTCGGCGCGCATCGGGGAGATGAGGGAACAGATGACGACGACGCCGGCGTCGGCGAACAGCGCCGCCACCTCCGCGGTGCGGCGGATGTTCTCCGCCCGGTCGGAGGCCGAGAACCCGAGGTCGGCGTTGAGGCCGTGCCGCAGATTGTCGCCGTCGAGGATGTAGGCGGGGTGCCCGGACTCGATGAGCAGCCGCTCCACCTCGGAGGCGACCGTGGACTTGCCCGAGCCCGACAGTCCCGTGAGCCAGAGCGTGCGACCCTGCCCGCGGTCTCCGCGCTGGACGGCGCCGGCGTGCCACACCACGTTGGAACCGGTGGTGGCGGGGCCGATGATCATGCCCGCGCCCACGGTGTTGCCGGTGAGCTCGTCCACGAGGATGAACGCGCCGGTGTCGCGGTTACGGCGGTACGGGTCGTACATCAGCGGGGTCTGCGTGCGCAGGCCGATGCGGCCGATCTCGTTGAGCCCCAGCCCGGTGGAGTCGGGGTCGCGGTGCAGGGTGTTGATGTCGAGCCGGTACTCCAGGCCCGTGACGATCGCCTTGGTGTCGCGGGTGGTGTGCTTGACGACGTACCGCTTGTTGGGCGTGAGCGTGGAGTCGTCGGCGAACCAGCAGACCATGGCCTCCAGCTCCGTGCCCTGGTGCGGGCGGTTGCCGGGTCGGGCGATCATCTCACCGCGGACGATGTCGATCTCGTCGTTGAGTGCGATGGTCACCGCGGCCGGTGCCGCCGCCTCGTCCAGTTCCGCGCCGCCCGGGCCCCAGATGGCCTTGATGGTGGACTGCCGACCGGACGGCATGACCACCACCTCGTCGTCGACCTTCATGATGCCCCCGGCGACCGTGCCGGCGAAGGACCGGTGGTCCAGGCCGTCGGCGCGCTGGGGGCGGATCACGTACTGCACCGGGAACCGGACGTCGGTCAGGTTGCGGTCCGAGGCGATGTGCACGTTCTCGAGATGGTCGAGCAGGGCCGGCCCCGTGTACCAGGGCATCGAATCAGTGCGGTCGACCACGTTGTCGCCCTTGAGCGCGGACAGCGGCACGAACGTCACGTCGTGGACCTCGAGCTTGGCGGCGAAGTCGGTGAACTCGGAGCGGATGGCCTCGTAGGTGGCCTCGTCGTAGTCGACCAGGTCCATCTTGTTGACGGCCACGACCAGGCGCGGGATGCCCAGCAGCGCGGAGAGGAACGCGTGCCGGCGCGTCTGCTCCAGCACCCCCTTGCGGGCGTCGACCAGGATGATCGCCACGTCGGCCGTCGAGGCGCCCGTGACCATGTTGCGCGTGTACTGCACGTGGCCCGGGGTGTCGGCGATGATGAACTTGCGGCGCGGGCTCGAGAAGTAGCGGTAGGCCACGTCGATCGTGATGCCCTGCTCGCGCTCGGAGCGCAGCCCGTCGGTGAGCAGCGCGAGGTCGGTGTACTCGTCACCGCGCTTGGCCGAGGTGGCCTCGATCGAGGCGAGCTGGTCCTCGAATATCCCCTTGGAGTCGTAGAGCAGGCGCCCGATGAGGGTCGACTTGCCGTCGTCGACCGACCCCGCGGTGGCGATGCGCAGCAGCTGGGCGTGCTCGGACATGGTGCTCAACTGCTCCGGGGTGAGAGTCGAGGCGGTGGCGAGCGTCGGCCCGCTGGTCGCGGACGATGCCGTGGTGGCGGAGCTCATCAGAAGTAGCCTTCCTTCTTGCGGTCTTCCATGCCGGCCTCGGAGATCCGGTCGTCGGCACGGGTGGCGCCGCGCTCGGTGACGCGGGTCCCCGCGACCTCGGCCACGACGGCGGCGTTGTCGGCGGCGTCGGACTCCACACACCCGGTGCAGGTGGCGTCGCCGACGGTGCGGAAACGGACGAGCTCGGTGCGCGCCTCCTCGCCCGGGAGGGTCTCGAGGAACCGCGTCTTGGCCAGGAGCATCCCGTCGCGCTCGATCACCTCGCGCTGGTGCGCGTAGTAGATCGGCGGCAGGTCGATGTCCTCCCGCTCGATGTACTGCCAGATGTCCAGCTCGGTCCAGTTGGACAGCGGGAACACCCGGATGTGCTCGCCCTTGCGGTGGTTGCCGTTGTACAGCTTCCACAGCTCGGGGCGCTGTGCGCGCGGGTCCCAGGCGCCGAACGCGTCACGGAAGGAGAAGACGCGCTCCTTGGCGCGGGCCTTCTCCTCGTCGCGGCGGGCGCCGCCGAACACGGCGTCGAAGCGGTTCTCCTGGATGCCGCGCAGCAGGGCGGCGGTCTGGAGTCGGTTACGGCTGGTGCCGACGCCCGTCTCCTCGACCACGCGGCCGGCGTCGATGTCGTCCTGGACGTACGACACGAGCAGCTGGACCCCGGTCTCCTCGACCACCCGGTCCCGGTACTCGATGACCTCGTCGAAGTTGTGACCGGTGTCGACGTGCATGAGCGGGAACGGCATGGGCGCGGGCCAGAACGCCTTGCGCGCCAGGTGGAACATCACCACGGAGTCCTTGCCGCCGGAGAACAGCATCCCCGGGCGTTCGAACTGCGCGGCTACCTCGCGGAAGATGTGGACGGACTCGGCCTCGAGTGCGTCGAGGTGCGAGAGCGTCACCGCCGTCCTCGCTGTCATGCGACCTCCAATGTCGTGGGCTCGTCCGGCGTGACCGGACAGCAGACCGCAGACAGGTCTGTCTGCGGTCCGGCTCGGAGACCATCGTGCTCCCCGAGCGGCCCGATTTACATCTCGGAGACGGCAATCCCGGGCAGATTGTCCGCATGTCGACATAGGCTGTCGGATATGCGACACGAACCCACCCACCGTGTGCTCTCCGTGATCGAGGCGCTGTCGATCGAGGGCCCGCCGTTGCCCCTCGCCGAGATCGCCCGGGCCACCGGGGCCAGTCGCTCGACCCTGCACGCCGTGCTCGCCGAGATGCAGGCCGAGCAGTGGGCCGAGAAGCTCGAGGGCGGGTGGCGCGCCGGGCCCCGGATGCGCTCGGTCGCCGCGTCGCTGTCCGCC
>NZ_JAALEE010000218.1:0-13472 GCF_014145265.1 Dietzia sp. CW19
GCGCGGTCCTGAGCGCGGACGGCGTGGTCGACGTGCCGGACGGGCTGATGTGCCCCTTCGGTCCGTCGGCACTGCAGGCCGCGGAGTGGACCCCGGCGGGTAGCGCGGGGGTTCACATGAGCCGGCAGTCGCCGGACCGCTTGATCCTCACCGCGCAGCCGCTGACCCCGACCGGTCGCCGGTCTCAGGCCGGTCAGCGCGACCAGGCCGGCAACCGGGCACAGACCGCCCATGGGGCAGTGGAGCCGCAGTGAGTGCCTCGGGATTCGACTATCGGGCCGTTCCGCGACTGGTGCGCCCCCATCTTGGCGGGTCCCGTCGCCTGCTCGTGGCCGCGGTGGCGCTCGCCGTGCTCTCGGCCGTGGCGGAGCTCGCGGTGCCCTACGCCGTCTACCGACTGTTCGTGCACCTGGTGGTGGGAGACGGGGGGCTGGCGGCTCCACAGGCGGTCGCTCTTGCGGCCGCGGGAGTCGTCGTCACCTATATCACCTTCGGCGCCGCGACCGCGCTGGCGCACCGAGCCGCCTTCGACGTGATCGCTCGGATCCGCAGCGCCCTCGGAGAAGCGTGGTCCGGTGCGGATCTGTCCGACCTGTCGGACGGGCACACGGCCTCCGCCCGCTCAGCCGCGGGGGAAGAGGTCGAGCGGCTCGAGGGGATCCTCGCGCACGGAGTTCCGGAGTTCGCGGCCAGTGTGACGGTGTGGCTGACCATGACGGTGTGGCTTCTGGGTGAGGACTGGCGGTTAGCGCTGGCGTGCGCTGCGGTGGCCCCGCTGGCCTTCTGGACCATGCGCCGGGCGATGCGGTCCAACTCCCACCGGATGGGAGAGTTCGTCGTGGCCAACGCGGCGATGGGCCGGGCGATGATGGACCAGCTCACCGCGCTCGCGGAGATCAGGGTCTTCGGCGCCCGGACGCCCGGTTCCACGGCGGTGTCCGCGATCCGACACACCGCGAGCCTCCAGTCCGCGTGGGGCGCGGCGTTCCTCCGGTGGGGAGCCTGGTTCTCACCCCTGGTCACCGCCACACCGGCGGTCGTCGCGGTACTCGGGACCTGGCTCCTCGCGGCGGGTCGACTGGAGGTGGAGACGTTCCTGCTGTTCATCGTCCTGGCCCCGGCCTACACGGTTCCGCTCGTCACGCTCTTCTACCGGATGCACTCTCTTCCCCTGGCGGCGGCGAGTGCTCGGGCGGTCGAGGACCAGCTCGACCTGGCCCCGGTGGACCTGCCGGCCGTGACCGGCCGCGAGCCGAGGGATCGGGCTGTGGTGGTCGACGGCCTCGACTTCGGACACCGGGGGCGGGCGAACACCCTTCGACAGGTCTCGTTCCGGGTCCCGGAGGGCGCGACCGTCGCCCTGGTGGGGGAGTCCGGGTCGGGCAAGACGACCCTCCTGGAGGTACTCGCCGGGCTCAGGACACCACCGGTCGGAGAGGTGACGCTCGGTGGGGTGCCCACCGTGGAGCTCGTCAGCGCGCCCGGCCGGCGCTGGGTGAGCCTGGCCGCCCAGAACCCCCTGCTGTTCGCCGGCTCGGTCGCGGAGAACCTCCGAACGGGAGCGCTCGACGTCCCCGACGGTCTCTTGCTCGACGCGCTGGAGGCCGTCGGACTTCGCGACGAGTTGGGGGAGTCGGCCCTCGATCGGCGTCTGGGGGAGGCGGGAGCAGGCCTGTCCGGGGGGCAGCGGCAACGCCTCGCGCTCGCGCGGGCCCTCGTCGTCGACGCCTGGGTCGTACTGATGGACGAGCCGACCGCCTCGGTCGACCCGCTCACCGAGGACGAGTTGTGGGAGTCGATCTCCCGGTGGTGCCGGAGAAGGACGCTGGTGATGGCGACCCACCGGATCGCGTTGGCCCGCCGGGCGGACCACATCGTGGTGCTAGACCGAGGCGCGGTCGCCGAGCAGGGCACACACGACGAGCTGCTCGACCACGGCGGGCTCTACGCCGAGTTGAACGACGCCGAGTCGCGGGCGAAGGCGGGGATCCGATGAGCGGCGTGGGCACAATGTGGCGGATCGCCGGTGCTGAACGGGTCCGCGTCCTGCGCGGGGTGGGCTGGCGGATCGTCCAGTCCCTGCTCGGCGGGCTGCTCTACGGGGTGCTGATCACCCTCGTCGTGCACTTGGCGCGCGGCGGGCAGGTGGATGAGAGCCGGGCCGTCCAGGTGACCGCGGTGGCCGTGGTGACGCTCCTCGGTCAGTTGCTCGCCTCCTATCTGGCAGCCCGGGACTCGTGGTTGGCCTCCTACCAGGTGTCCGCTCATGCCCGGGTGTGGGTGCTCGAGCACCTGCTCCGCGTGCCCGTGCCGATGGCCTCCGGCCGTCGCCGCGGGGAGATCCAGGCGCTGCTCACCGGCGACATGCAGCAGATCGAGGACTTTCTGTCCGAGGGACTGCCCAAGCTGGGTCAGGCCCTCGGACTGCCGGTGTTCGTCATCGCCGCGGCAGCCGTCTACGACCCGGTCGTCGCGCTCGTACTCGGCGGCGCCGTCGTCGCGGCGATCCCGGCCACCGTGTGGGCGGGCATACGCACCACCGCTGCGGCCCGGGAACGGACCGCGCTGCAGGCCGAGTCCTCGGCACGGTTTGTCGACGTGCTCACCGGGATCACAGTGTGGCGAGTGCTGGCGGCGCCGGGGCGGATCGCCGAGGTCCTCCGTGCGACCGCACTCGAGCTGCGGGATTCCTCCGTGCGAATGCTCGGCAAGTTGATACCCCCGCTGATGCTGGCCTCGGCCGTCCTCATGGCCGGTGTCCCGGTCCTCATGGCGGTGGTGGCCGGGCGCGGGACGGAGGTTGCGATCGGCTTCCTCCTCGTGTCGATCGCGGTGTACCGGCCGCTCTTGGCGACCCTATCGGTGGGGGAGCAGTGGCACGTCACCCGTGCCGCCCTGGAACGGCTGCGGTCGGTCGCCGAGATCCCGCAGCTCTCCGAACCGTCGGAGGCAAAGACGCCCCGCGGCGTCGAGGTGCGGTTCGACGGGGTGGGGTACGACTACCCCGACGGCACCCCGGCGCTGCAGGGGATCGATGTGGCGCTCCCCGAGAAGGGCATGGTCGCGGTGGTGGGTCACTCCGGCAGCGGAAAGTCCTCGCTCGGGGGATTGCTCTCCCGCTTCGACGACCCCACCGCCGGCTCGGTGAAGATCGGCGGAGTGGACGTCCGCGAGATCGCCCCACACACCCTCGCGGCCACGGTGACCCAGGTGTTCCAGCAGACACATCTGGTTCCGGGAACGGTGGCTGAGAACATCGCGCTCGGTCGCCCTGACGCGAACCGTGCCGACGTCATCGATGCGGCCCGGCGCGCGCAGCTCCACACCGCGATCATCGATCTGCCCCACGGCTACGACACGCGTCTGGGGGAGGACGGTGCCGGACTGTCCGGGGGGCAGCGCCAGCGCCTGGCCATCGCCCGAGCACTGCTCGTGGATGCGCCGATCGTGGTGCTGGACGAGCCCACCTCGGCCCTGGACACCCGCACGGAGAGCGAGGTCTCGGAGGTGATCGCCGAGCTGGCCCGCGGGCGATCTGTCCTGCTCATCGCCCATCGCTTGAGCACGATCATCGGCGCCGATGAGATCGTGGTCCTACAGCAGGGACGGGTGGTCGAGCGCGGCACGCATGCCGAACTCGTGAGCTCCGACGGACGGTATCGACGGATGTGGGACCGGCCCGAACCGCCGTAAATCCCCGTGAGCATGGCCGAGGCCAACACCCAGGAAGTTCCCCCGCGCCCGGTTGACTGCAGGCGCGGCCGAGAGGAGTAGACGATGTCGAATTTCCAGACTCCGGAGAACGCGCATTCCCCGGACCGCGGTGAGGGAGAAAAGAACGCCTTCACGGTGATGTACTGCGGCACCTGTGGAGGAGAGCGGGAGTCCGCGCTGGTCTCGGCCCTGAGCCGGGCAGTGGGTCGATCGGCTCACGGTGTGCTGGCACGCTCCAGCTGCCTGCTCGGCGGCAGGTGCGGTTCCGCGGGTGAGCCGGAGGCGGACGGACCTGTCGTCCTGGTACAACGGTGCGATCGCATCACCCGCGAGCCCCGGGGCGGCGTGGTGACCGTCGGACCCGTGCGGACCACACCGGATGTGAACGGCCTGATCCGGTGGCTCGAAACCTCCGATCTCACCGTGGACGAACTTCCGATGCCCCTGCGGCGGGCGCACTACAAGCGTATGGCGTCGCTGAACTGATCGGACCCGTCACCGCCGCTGTCAGTGGGAGGTTTCAGCGACGCAGCTGGTCCGCCAGTTCCGCCAGGGACGCCGCCGTGACGTCCGGCGACCTGAAGTATCCCGGGTAGGGCGCGCCGTCCCTGGTGATCCAGGCGGTGCCGAGTCCCGCCCGAGCGGCGCCGTCGATGTCCCAGGGATGAACGGCGACGAGCATCGCGTCCCTGGGGTCGACATGGCACCGGGCGAGAGCGTGTGCGTATGCCCTGCCGGCCGGCTTCCAGGCGCCGGCGTCCTCCACCGAGAGGAGTGCCTCGAAGTGCTCGCGTATCGACGCGCGGTCGAGGAGGCCTTCGGCTATCGCCGCCGAGCCGTTGCTCAGAGTCACCAACCGGATCCCGAGGTCCGTCAGTGCGTGCACTCCGTCCGGCACGTCGGAGTGCACGGGGAGGACGGAGAAGCCGCCCATGATGTGCTGGACGGCATCGTCTGGATCGCGATCGAGCGGCAGGCCATGGAGGCGGACCCGCAGGGACTCCGCGGCGAGGTGGGCGAACGAGTCGCTCGCCGACACGACCGTGAGGGCGAAGCCGTCCCAAAGAAGCCCCGCGAACCAACTCGACGCCAGGTGCGCCGGCACGCCGACGTCCTCGAAACGCCGGGCCATCGGCGACATGTCCGAGAGCGTCTCGTTGACGTCAAAGACGATCAGGACAGGTCTCCGGGGCCCGTCCGGACTCACCGGGTGGTCCTGGCTCGCGATTCGCTCCCCCGAGTGCTCGCCGGTCATGGAACCCTCCTCGGTCAGGATCGGTGCTCGGTCAGGATCGGGCGGTCAGGATCGGTACTCGGGGTTCTCCCAGCCGAAGCGGGCCCCGGAGTCCCAGGCGGAGCGCTGGTTGCCCTCGCCGGGGATGCCGCCGGCCGCCTTGAGCAGCCGGGCCAGGTGCATCAGGTTCCAGGTCGGGAAGGTCGTGTTGCGGTTGGTGAAGTCGTTCTCCGGCCCACCGCTGCCGGGGTCCAGGTATGACGGCCCAGGGCCGACCTCGCCGATCCAGCCCGCATCGGCGTTGGGCGGGATCGTGTAGCCGAGGTGTTGCAGGCTGTAGAGGATGTTCATCGCGCAGTGCTTGAGTCCGTCCTCGTTGCCTGTGATCAGGCATCCGCCGACCCGGCCGTAGTAAAGGTGCTGACCTTTGTCGTTCAGCATCCCGGACAGTGCATAGAGCCGCTCAATCACCTGCTTCATCACACTGGAGTTGTCGCCCAACCAGATGGGCCCGGACAGGACGAGGATGTCGGCCTCAAGAATCCGCGGGTAGATCTCCGGCCAGGCGTCTACGTCCCACCCGTGCTCGCGCATGTCCGGGTAGACGCCCGTCGCGATCGGGTGGTCGACCGCGCGGAGGGTCTCCACCTCGACCCCGTGCTTGCGCATGATCGAGGCGCTCGCGTCGATGAGTCCCTGGGTTTGGCTGAGCCCGGGGCTGCGCGTGAGAGTGCAGTTGACGAACATCGCCCGCAGGCCGGTGAAGTCGGGCTCGCTCATCGGGACTCCTCGGCATCGGTGTGGGCGTGAATCCGAGCGTAATCACCAGCGGGGAGGTTCCTACCGGTTTCGGTGACGAGATGGGAGGGGACAAATGAGAACGAGGCCCGAACCCCGTCCAAGGGTGGTCCCTTGGTCGACAGTTCGGACCTCGTTCATCCGGGGTGGCTGACGGGACTCGAACCCGCGACAGCCAGGATCACAACCTGGTGCTCTACCAACTGAACTACAGCCACCATCGCCGTTCTCGCGAACAGCGTTGACGATGCTACCCGGTCTGGGTCCCGGTCAGGAAATCGGCAGGTGTCGACGCCTACCGGGCCCGCGCACGGGAGGTCGGATGCTCAATCTACGGGGGGCAGGGCGCCGGCCGCGGCGCGCACCTCGTCGGTGGTCGGACCCGGTTGCGGGACGAACGCCGTGGCGCGGTAGTACTTCAGCTCGCGGATCGACTCCTTGATGTCCGCCAGGGCGCGGTGGGACATGCCCTTCTCGGGCTGGCCGAAGTAGATGCGCGGATACCAGCGGCGGCACAGCTCCTTGATCGAGCTCACGTCGATCATCCGGTAGTGCAGGTAGGAGTTGAGCTCGGGCATGTCCCGGGCGAGGAACCCGCGGTCGGTGCCGATCGAGTTGCCGGCCAGGGGAGCGGTCCCGCTGACCGGGACCCAGGCGCGGATGTAGTCGAGGACCTCTTTCTCGGCCTCCGCCACCGTCACGGCGGAGGCGCGGATCTCCTCGGTCAGGCCCGACGAGGAGTGCATGTCCCGCACCACCGGGAGCATCGCGGCCAGCTTGGCGTCCGAGGCGTGGATGACGATGTCCACGCCGTCGCCCAGGACGTTGAGTTCGGAGTCGGTGACCAGGGCCGCGATCTCCACCAGTGCGTCGTTCGCGGTGTCGAGGCCGGTCATCTCGCAGTCGATCCACACGATCCGGTCGTTCTTGGACTCCTTGTGGGGCGTCGGGCTCGACGACGCGACAGGGGTGGGACCGGGGTTCGACTCTGGCATCGCTCGACTATATCGCCGAGCGACCGCCCGACCGGACCCGGAGGATCAGCCCTCCGCCTGTCCCTCGCCGAGTTTGGCGTAGAACCGTCCCACGATCGGGGCCATGACCCCGCGCGGGGTGTAGTTGCCCGCCACGGACATGGCCTGGCCCAGGGGTCCCGGGACCACGCGCATCTTGTTCCGGGCGAGCGCGTCCAGCGAGATCCGGGCGGTGTACGTGGTGTCCACCCAGAAGCGGTCGGGGACCAGGCGGTCGACGAACGTCTTGTCCTCCTCGGCGATCTCCTCGGTGCGCACCGGTCCGGGCGCGAGCAGCGTGACGTTGACCCCGGAGCCCTTGAGCTCCCCGCGCAGCGACTCGGAGAAGGTGTTGAGGAACGCCTTGGTGGCCGCATAGGTGGCGTTGTTGGGGATGGGCATGTTGCCTGCCGCCGAACCCACGTTGAGGATCGCGCCCGAACCACGCTCGACCATCCCGGGCAGGACCGCCAGCACGAGGTCGTGGCAGGCCACGGCGTTGACCTGCACCTGGCTCTTCTCGTAGTGGGGGTCGAGCGCGGCGACCGGCCCGAAGGAGGCGATGCCGGCGTTGTTGCACAGGATCGAGATCTCGCGGCCCGCGAGCTCCTCCAGCAGCCGTGCCCGCTCGGCCGGATCGGACAGGTCGCAGGCCCGCACCTCGACCGTCACCCGGAACTGGCTCTCCAACCGCTCCTTGAGTTCCTGCAGCACCTCGCCGCGCCGCGCCACCACGATCAGGGAGTGGCCGCGGCGGGCCAACTCGGCGGCCAGCGCCATGCCGATCCCGGAGGAGGCGCCAGTGACGACAGCACGATTCGTCGCGGTGGGCAGGGGAAGCGGCATCATGCGTCCTCGGGTCAGGTGGTCAGGGCCGAGGGTGAGCGTACCGGCGAGGGTGGTGAACGGGGGAGTCGGTCACGACGAGCGGTCGCAGTGCGGTGGGAACCGCGACAGCGGGCAACGCGCCGGTCAGGGCCAACCACGCCGACCACGCCACAGCTATCTCGCATTCACCGAATGTGCACCGACCATACCAGCGGAAATGGGCCCGCCACCGGCCCTTTCGAGGCCTCAGGCGAACCGCTGGGCACTAGGTTCTAGGGCGTGAGCAGCACCGGGACACCGCCCCCTCCAGAGACCGCCGCCTCGTCGTCGTCGTTGTCACCCGATCTCCGCCCCGCCACCCGCGGCCAGGTCTTCTCGTGGGCGATGTGGGACTGGGGGTCGGCGGCGTTCAACGCGGTGATCGTCACCTTCGTCTTCTCCGTCTACCTCACCGACTCGGTGGGGGCGGACCTCGACGGACCGTTCTCGGCCGCCACCTGGCTGTCGATCTCGATCGCGCTGGCCGGGCTGGTGATCGCGCTGACCGCGCCGGTGATGGGCCAGCGCGCGGACCGGGGCGGCCGTCGCCGGCGGTCGCTGGCCATCTGGACCTACCTCACGGTGGCGCTGACCGCGCTGATGTTCCTCGTCGATTCGGACGCGCCCTACCCGTGGTTCTTCGTCGGACTTCTGCTGCTCGCGCTGGGGTCCATCACGTTCGAGTTCGCCGAGGTGTCCTACTTCGCCATGCTGCGGCAGGTCTCCACCCCGGCCACCGTGGGGCGGGTCTCCGGGTTCGGGTGGGCGATGGGCTACTTCGGCGGGATCTTCCTGCTGCTCGCCGCGTTCCTGGGCTTCATCTCCGGGGACGGCGACGAGCGGGGACTGCTGGGCATCTCCACCGACGGCGGCCTCAACGTGCGGCTGGTGTGCCTGGTCGCGGCGGTGTGGTTCGCGGTGTTCGCGCTGCCGGTGCTGCGGTCGGTGCCGGAGAACCGGCCCCGAGGGAAGAAGGGCGACGACGACGAGGTGGGCTTCGTCGAGTCGTACCGCATCCTCTGGCGGGATCTCAAGGCCCTGTCGCGCCGGGACCCGCGGACCGTGAAGTTCCTCGTGGCCAGCGCGATCTTCCGCGACGGGCTGGCGGGGGTGTTCACCTTCGGGGCGATCCTGGCGGTCACCGTGTACGGGCTCGCGCCGGGGGATGTGCTGATCTTCGGGGTGGCGGCCAACGTGGTGGCGGCCCTGGGGGCGGCGGTCGCGGGAGTCGTGGACGACCTCGTGGGGCCCAAGGCGGTGATCATCGGCTCTCTCGCGGCGATGCTCGGCACGATGACCGTCCTGCTGTTCGTCGACGGCACCGCCATGTTCTGGCTCTTCGGCCTGCTCATGTGCCTGTTCGTGGGCCCGGCCCAGTCGGCGTCGCGCTCGTTCCTGGCCCGCCTGGCGCCGCCTGGCGCCGCCGGGCAGCGACGGCCAGATGTTCGGGCTCTACGCCACCACCGGGCGTGCGGTCTCGTTCCTCGCCCCGGCGCTGTTCGGCCTGTTCACGTGGGGGTTCGGCACCGACCGCGCGGGAATCGCCGGGATCGCCCTGGTACTGCTCGTGGGCCTGCTCCTGCTGCTGCCCGTCAAAACCCCGACCCGCTCCGAGGCGTCGATCACGTGGGCGGGCTCCGCCTGACCCCGGGTCGCGCCGCGCGGTGACCCGCTCCTCGTCGTCCCGCGTTCGCGCCCTTTCCGCCCTTCCCGCCCCGGCAAGTCAGAGCCTGCCGGAGGACAGCAGGTCCAGCACTCCGGCGGCGTCGTCGACGATGTCCGAAAAGCCCGCCTCTCGGAGCTCGGCGTCACCGATCCCGCCCGTGCGCACGGCCACCGAGCGGATGCCGAGCTTGGTGGCGGCGACGGCGTCCCAGGTCGCGTCGCCCACCATGACCGCGTCCGCGGCGTCGACGCCGGAGCGCTCGAGGGCGATCGCCACGATGGTGGGGTCGGGCTTGGCGGTGTCGACGTCCTCGCCGGTCGTCACGGCATCCACCGCGTCGTCCACGTCGAGCAGTTCGCGCGCCTCGGCGAACTCCGACGGCGGGGCCGAGGTCGCGAGCACGGTGACCCACCCCTGCTCCTTGGCGCCGCGCACGAGTTCACGGGCACCCGGCAGGAGGCGGAGGGAGTCCCCGGCCTCGGCGTAGTACTCCGAGTGCAGATCCTTGGCCCGGCTCGCCACGCGATCGCGGTCCTCGTCGTCGTCGACTCCCGCGATATCCAGGAGCTCGCCCACCAACGTGGACCCGCCCTTGCCGATCCGGTGGTGCACCTCCACGAAGGGCACCGGCGCGCCCGCCTCGGCCAGGGCGCGGTGCCAGGTCCAGACGTGGACGTAGGTGGAGTCGACCAGGGTGCCGTCGACGTCGAGCAGCAGGGCGCGGGGAGAGGTCATGAGTCCGACCGTGCCCGGCCCCCGTGCGGGTGGCAACCGGTGGCGACACGGCCATGCCCGGCGCACCCTCGAATCCATGACACGTTTCGGATACACCCTCATGACCGAACAGTCCGGCCCCAAGGAACTCGTGCGCTACGCGGCCAAGGCCGAGCAGGCGGGCTTCGACTTCGAAGTGGCCTCGGACCACTACTTCCCGTGGCTCTCCTCACAGGGACACGCGCCGTACGTGTGGAGCGTCCTGGGCGCCGTGGCGCACGTGACCGAGCGGGTGGACCTGTGCACGTACGTGACCTGCCCGATCCTGCGCTACCACCCCGCGGTGGTGGCACAGAAGGCCGCGACAATGCAGATCCTGTCCGACGGCCGGTTCATGCTGGGCATCGGTGCGGGGGAGAACCTCAACGAGCACGTGGTGGGGCAGCGGTGGCCCTCGATCGACGAGCGCCACGAGATGACGGTGGAAGCGCTGGAGATCATTGGCGAGCTGTTCGACGGCGGCCTGGTGACCTACTCCGGCGAGCACTTCCGCGTGGACTCGGCCCGCCTGTGGGACCTGCCCGAGACGCGGGTGCCGATCGGCGTGGCCGCCGGCGGGGAGAAGGCCGTGGCCCGGCTCGGGCCGCTCGCCGACCATCTCATCGCCACCGAGCCGGAACCCGCCCACATCGAGGGCTGGAACGCGCTCGAGGGGCAGAAGCGGATCGGTGACGGCGCCCGCGCGATCACCCAGATCCCCATCAGCTGGGACCCCGACTCGGAGAAGGCGGCCGTCGAGCGCGCACACGACCAGTTCCGCTGGTTCGCCGGAGGCTGGGCCGCCAACGCCGACCTGCCCACCACCGCCGGGTTCGCCGCCGCCACCAAGTTCGTCCGGCCCGAGGACGTGGCCGAGCAGCTGGCGTGCGGGCCCGACCTGGACGCGATCGTCGAGAAGGTGCGGCCCTACTGGGAGGCCGGGTACACCGACGTCGCGCTGATCCAGATCGGCGATGAGACCCTGGACCGGTTCCTCGAGGAGGCGGCCGAGCCGCTGCTCGCGCGGCTGCGGGAGGCCTCCCCGAGCTGAGGCGGCCCGGTTCCGCCGCCGGGGCCATCGATAAGAGCGTTCCGCACACTTGTACTCGACCGATGTGTGCGAAACACTCTTCTCGATGGCGGGCGGGGCCTCTGGCGGGGCCGCATGAGCCGGCGCGCCCTCACCCGCGCCCTCTCCTGCGGGGTCTTCCGCCCAACCTCGTGCCGGGCGGGGTTCTAGCCGTCGGCTCCGGGCAGGTAGTCGTTGGTCGTGGCGGTGGCGCCGTCGATCTCGCTCTCCAGCAGTCCGTTCTGGTACATCCACCTCGCGTATGCCGCCCAGTCCTCGGCGGACTGCTGGCCGAAACCGTCCTCGGGCAGCAGCTCGAGGGTGGCGTCGATCATCAGCTCGAGCACGTCCGGGTCGTAGGAACCCTCGGTCTCGGGGGTGAGGGAGTCGATGGCGGCCCGGCGGTCGTCCAGAGCCGTGGCCTGACCGGCCGCGGTGCCGGCGAGGAAGGCCCGCACGCGCTCGGCGTAACCGGCGTCGTCGGCGAGGCGGCTCGGGTTGGCGATGATCACCAGCTCCGCATAGTCCGGGACCCCGAGTTCCGTGGCCGGCATCACCACGAAGTCGCCCTGAGCGGTCAGCTCGACCCCCTCGATGTTGCGGAAGGCTCCGAAGATCGCGTCCACCTGGTCGGTGAGGAGCGCCTGGTTGAGGCTCTGCTGCACGTTGGGGGCGGATATCGATCCCGGGTCGATCCCGGCCTCCCGGGCGATGAAGTCGAGGGTCGGCTGCTGAGAGGCCAGACCCGACAGCCCCACGGTCTTGCCCTCCAGGTCGGCTGCGGTGGTGATCCCGGACTCCGTCCTGGCGATCAGCGAGGTCAGTGACGTGGGTATCAGGGCGGCGACCGAGACCACGTCGAGGCCCTGCTCCGCGGCGATGAGGGTGTCGGGCTCATACGAGATGGCCAGGTCCGCACGTCCCAGGGACACCTCCCGCGCGGCGTCGGCCGTGTTGGCGGGCGTCATGAACGTCACGTCGACGCCGGCCTCGTCGTAGGCGCCGGTCTGCTGCGCGGTGTACAGGGCCACATGGTCGGGATTAGGGCTCCAGTCGAGCAGGACGCTGACCGGTGCGGCGGCGGACGTGTCCGGCTCGGCGTCGTCCGAGGCCGCCTGACAGCCGGACAGAGCCACCGCGGCAGCGGCCGCGATCGCGAGCATGCGCAACCCGGGCCGCGTGCGGGCCTGGCGTGGGGTCTTCGTGGGTCGTGAGTGAGTCATGATGGGTTCCTTTCCCCGGTGGGAGTGTTCCAAGGGCAGATGAGGCGTTCGAGGATGGTCACGCTGGCCAGCAGGACGCTGGACATGATCGTCAGCACGACCACCTGGGCAAAGACGAAATCGGTCTGGAGCCGGGGGATGGCCTGGAGCATGAGGTAGCCCAGGCCGTTGGTCGAGCCCGTGTACTCGGCGAAGACCGCGGCGACCGGGGCGAAGGTGACCGAGACGCGCAGTCCCGCGAAACCGCGTGGGGCGGCGTAGGGCAGACGCACCCGCCAGAAGAGCGACCACCTGGTGGCGTGCAGGCTCCGCAGCGTGTCGATCAACCTGGTGTCGACCGAGCGGACACCGGAGAGAAGGTTGAGCGCGACGGGGAAGAAGCACAGCAGGGCGACGACGATGACCTTCGGTGCCATGCCATAGCCGAGGGAGATCGTCAGCAGTGGGCCGATCACGATGACCGGGATGGCCTGGGAGGCGACCAGCAGGGGGGTCATGGCCTGCCCGACGGTGGGCACGAAGGCGCTGATGATCACCACTACCAGCGCGACGACCACCCCGAGGACCACCCCGATGAGGGTCTCGGTGGCGGTGAGCAGCGTGGCGGAACCGAGCCGGTCGGGCCAGGTGCTCACGAGCGACTCGAGCACGGCGAGGGGCGCGGGGATCACGTAGTCCGGCACGAGCTCGAGCGCGGTGACCGTGATCCAGGCGGCGAGGACCAGCAGGACCGTGACGCAGGCGGGAGCAGCGGACCGGAGGAATCGCACGGTCATCGGGCGGTTCCACCTTCGGCCAGATGCGATTCCCGGGCCAGTGCCTGGAGTACTTCCCGGCGGGCTGCGGCGAACGCCTCGTCGCCGAGGAGGACCTCGCGGGGGCGGTCGTCGCCGAACCATCCCGGCCAGGTGGAGACCACACGCGCCGGGGCGTCGGCCTCGTGTCGTGCCAGCAGCACCACGCGTTCGGCGAGGAGCAGCGCCTCATCGACGTCGTGGGTGACCATGACCAGCGTGGCCGAGGTCCCGGTGAGGGTCTCGCGCAGCCACTGTTGGACGTCGGCGCGGGTGATCGCGTCGAGCGCGCCGAGCGGTTCGTCGGCCAGCAGCACGGGTTTGCGCGCCAGCAGGGCGCG
>NZ_JAALEE010000219.1:0-7759 GCF_014145265.1 Dietzia sp. CW19
GCGACGATGTCCTCGAGACGGGCACCCCACCCGCCCGCCGTGTAGATCCCGGGCTCGACGGAGAACACCATGCCCTCCGCCAGCACGGTGTCGGCCCCGGGCGCGACGAACGGGGGCTCGTGCAGCCCCAGACCGATCCCGTGTCCGGTGCGGTGGAGGAACAACTCCCCGAGCCCCGCGGCCGCGAGGTGTTCGCGGGCCGCGGCGTCGACCTCGCCGATCGCGACGCCAGGGCGCACCGCCTCCCGGGCCAGACGCTGCGCCTCCTGCAGCACCGCGTACGCCTCGGCGATCCCGGGGTCGGGCGCCCCCATCGAGTACGTGCGGGTGCAATCCGAGTGGTACCCGCTCTCGAGTGGCCCGCCGATGTCCACCACGACGATGTCCCCCGGTTCGATCACGCGGTCTGAGACCCCGTGGTGCGGGTCGGCGCCGTTGGGCCCCGAGCCGACGATCACGAACTCGGCGTGTGTGAGCCCCTCCTGCACGATCGCGGCGGAGATCAGCTCACCCACCTGCTCCTCGCTACGACCGACCTCGAGGAACTCACCCATCCGCGCGTGGACCGCGTCGATACGGCGGGCGGCCTCGGCGAGCTGGTCGAGCTCGTGCGGCGTCTTGACGGCCCGCACGTGGTCGATCACCTCCGAGGCCAGGATCACCTCACCGTCGACACCCAGCTGGAGTGGGACGAGATGGAGCGCGGGCAGCGCGGTCGAGACGGCGATCCGGCCCCACACCGTGCCCGCGACCAGAGGGACCGCGTCCGTACCGTCCGCCCAGGGATGGATGTCCGCGCCCACCCGGGCGGCGGCCCGGCGGGTGACACCGGTGAGCTCGAGCGCAGGGAGCACGAGGAGGGGCGTTCCGTCCCCGACGGGCACGACGAGGGCCGTGAGCCGCTCGTGGGACTCCATGCGTTCGCCGGTGAGGTAGTCCATGTCCTCGCCCGAGTACACCACCACGTGATCGATCCCGAGCTCGCGCGCTCGATCACGCACCGCCGTCAGTCGCCGGGCGTGGGTGTCCGAGGGGCCGGTGCTCATCCCCCCACCCTAGGTCGTCGGGCGTCGCGGGCGCCCGCCGTCCGCTCCCGGCGGACCACTGTCACCTCGCCCTCTCACGGGGAGGACTATTCTGACGCCAGGTCGATACCCGGCCCACACTCGACCCGAGGAGGCGCGGTGTCCCAGGGCCCGCTCATGGTTCTCGACAGTGCCGGCCTGTGGTTCCGCGCGTTCCACTCGGTACCGGAGAAGATCACCGGACCCGACGGCGCACCGGCCAACGCGGTGCGTGGATTCTGCGACATGGTGTCGGTGCTCCTCGAGGAGTACTCGCCGGCCGGACTGGTGGCGGCCCTGGACCGCGAGTGGCGCCCCGACTGGCGTGTGGGGTTGGTTCCGTCGTACAAGGCCCACCGTGTCGGGGACGACGGCGGGGAGGACGCGCCCGCCTCACTCCACCCGCAGGTCGGCGCGATACGGGAGATCCTCACCGCCGCGGGTATCACGCAGGCGTCCGCCGCCGACGCCGAAGCCGACGACGTCCTGGCGGAACTTGCCGCGCGTGATCGCGAGGTGCTGGTGGTGACCGGCGACCGCGACCTGTTCCAGCTGGCGTCGGCGAGCACCACGGTCGTGTACGTGGGGGCGGGGATGAAGAAGCGACTCGCGTACACCCCCGAGGTCGTCGCGGAGCGCTTCGATCTTCCCCTCGGCGACGACGCGCGCGTGTACGCCGACTACGCGGTACTCGTCGGTGACGCCTCCGACGGCCTGCCGGGGGTGGCGGGGATCGGCACCAAGACCGCGGCCTCCCTCGTGCGGGAGTACGGGGGCCTCGACGGCATCGTGGAGGCCGCCGAGGACGACGGATCTGGTCTCACCGCCCGGCAGCGGAAGGCGGTTCTCGAGGCCGCCGACTATCTGACCGCCGCCCGCGGAGTGGTCCGTCTGCGGGGTCGCGGGTTCGAGCTCGAGTTCGAGGGTGATACCGACGGCCGGCGCGGACACGTGGACCGGGCGCGGTTGGACGCCCTCGGTGAGGCCACGGGACAGGCGCGTGCGATCGGGCGTCTGGAGAAGGCGGCCTCGGTCCTGGACCCGGCCTGAGAGCCGTCGCCGGTCCCCTGCAGGCCCGGGGCCGGTCATCTCCCGCGCCGGAAATCTCCAGCGCCAGTCATCGATAAGAGCGTTCCGCACACCCTCTTCTCGCACGATGTGTGCGGAACGCTCTTCGCGATGGAGGGATGGCGCGACTGCGCGGTGGAGGGATGGCGCGACGGGGGTCAGACCGTGTGGTCGAGTACGACCCCGCGACGTAGGGACCCCACGGCCGACCGCGCCGTCCGCGCGAGATCGGGCTCGGCGACCTGCCCGACCTGGGCCAGGACGTCCACGACCAGCCGCGCGGAGCGAACGAAGTCCCCGGCGGTGAGTTCCACGCCCTCCTGCCACGAGGCGGCGAGGATCGACGACAGCGCGCCACCCGACACCCAGTGGTGCAGGACCGGTGCGAGTCCCGCGTCGAGATCGGGGGTCGAGGGTAGCTGGTGGGCCTTCTCGATCGCGGCGACGTCGGCGGCGACGAGTTCGGTCTCGGCGAGGGCCGCGCGCAGGAGTTCGTCGGACGGTTCGCGGACCACCGCGTCACTCCGGGGGTGGGCCACGACGGTGGCGATCACCGCCGCCAGACCGGCCGGGTCGAGTCCGACCCACACACCGCGTCGGAGACACTCGGCCACGAACAGGTCCTGCTCGGTGTGCACACCCGCGAGCAGACGGCCGGCGTCCGTGGCGCGGATCGCGCCCTCGTGTTCCTCCAGGTATCCCAGGTGGTCGAGCAGGCCGACGATCCTCCGGAAACGGCGGGCCAGGGAGTCGGAGTCGGATTCCACCTCGGCGGTGAGCTCAGCCACGTCCGCCGCTGCACGGGCCCAGCGTTCGTGGAGACGTGCCAGCCTGTCGATCCGCGGGTCCTCGTGCAGGGGGTGCTGGCGCACGGCGCGCCGCGCCGCGGCGATCCGCGGGTCCTTGCGGACGGGCTTGCCGCCGGCGTTCTTGATCCGGCCCCGGGCCTTACCCCGGAGCCCCTCCATCCGCTGCACCAGCGCCCGCTTGGCCCGCCCGTCGAGCTTTCGCCGGCCCCGGGGCAGATCGACCCTCCCCACCGGGACGGGGGGCGCCGCGAAATCCTGCTGACGCAGCCAACCGGTCCAGCCGGTGTCGGTCAGGCACAGCAGTGCCGGGTCGGCGGGGATGTCCGTGCGGACCTGCAACACCGTGGCGACCATGCCGAACCGTTTACGGCCCACGGTGATCACCGAACCCGCGGTCTGCTTGAGCATCGCCGCACGGACGGACTCCAGCCGGTCGTCCCGGGTCGCCTTCTCGGTGGACCTCTCCAGTCGGCTGAGGTCCGCGCGGAGCGCCATGTACTCGTCGAGCTGCGAGTCCCCGCCGGCGTCCTCCAGATCCGCACGGATTCGGTCCCGCTCATCCGTCCTGCGTTCCACGGCCCGGGACCGGGACACCAGCGTGCGATCGGTCTGGAACTGCGCGAACGATCTGCCGATCAGCGAGGTCGCCTCCACCACGCCGAGTTGCTCCACGAGGTTGACGGCCATGGAGTAGTCGGGGGTGAACGCGCTACGCAAGGGGAATCGCGGCGTGTCCACCAGTGCGGACAGGGCGTCCAGGTCGAGGTCCGGCTGGTCCAGCACCACCGCGGTGCCCTTGGTGTCGATCCCCCGCCTCCCGGCGCGCCCGGTGATCTGCGAGTACTCCGCGGAGGTGAGCATGGCGTGGGTGTCGCCGTTGAACTTGGTGGTCTTCTCCAGGACGACCGCGCGGGCTGGCATGTGGATTCCCAGGGCGAGGGTCTCGGTGGCGAACACCACCTTGATCAGACCCGCCGAGAACAACTCCTCCACGATGGTCCGGAACAGCGGCAGCATCCCCGCGTGGTGGGCCGCGATGCCGCTGACCAGCCCGGCCCGGAAGGCGGTGAAGTCGAGCGCGTCCAGGTCGTGTCGGGGCACCTGTGCGCATGCGGCGTCGACGTGCGAGGCGATCCGCCGGGACTCCTCCCCGGTGGTCAGCCGCAACCGGGCCCGCCGCATCTGCGAGACCGCCCCGTCGCAGCCCGCCCGGGAGAACACGAAGTAGATCGCGGGCAGCAGATGGTCGTCGTCGAGCTTCTCGATGACGTCCTGGCGCCGCGCCCATTGCGCTCGGGGCCGGGCCGCGACCCGCTCGTCGTGATATCCGCCTCGGGTGCGCCGCCGTTGGTCGGCCGCCGCGCGGACCGGGATCAGATCCCCGTCCGTGTAGAGCATGTGTGCGAGCGGAACGGGCCTCAGCTCGGAGAGCACCACGGCGGTGTCCCCCCGGATCTCGCTGATCCAGTCCCCCAGCTCGTCGGTGTTGCTCAGCGTCGCCGACAGGCCCACCAGTCGAACCGCCGGATCGAGGGTGAGGATGATCTCCTCCCACACCACCCCTCGCGACCGATCACCCAGGTAGTGGATCTCGTCCATGACCACACAGTCCAGGTCGTGCAGGGCGGAGGAGCCTGAATAGATCATGTTCCGGAGGACCTCGGTGGTCATCACCACCACCGGGGCGTCGGCGTCGATCGAGTGGTCCCCGGTGAGCAGCCCCACGTTCTCGGGCCCGAACCGATGACGGAACTGCCGGAACTTCTGATTGCTCAGCGCCTTGACGGGCGTGGTGTAGAAGCACCTGCCGCCGCCGGACAACGCCCGGTGGGCCGCGTACTCCCCGATGAGCGTCTTGCCCGAGCCGGTGGGCGCCGAGACGAGCAGATTGCGGCCGGCGTCGAGCGCGGTGAACGCCTCCAGCTGGAACGGGTCCGGGTCGAAGCCCTCCGTCTGCAGGAACGATTCGAGCAGCGTGCCCGAATCGTGGGGCTCAGAGCGTGTCGTCATACATCGCCCCACCCGACGGCGCCTGGAGGGGCCGGGCACCACCGAGTGGCTCGGGTGCGGACAGCGGGCCGGTGGACCGGACCGCACCGGAGCCGTCGAGGCGCTCGGACGGGCCCAGCGGCGACGCGGACTCGTCGTCGACCTCGAGCCACTCCTCGCGGTTCCTGCTCTTGCGCTTGTCGTGGATGCGGGCGAACTGGATGGACATCTCCACCAGGATGCACACCGCCCCGGCGAGGGCCAGCATCGAGAACGGGTCCTGCCCGGGCGAGGCCACGGCGGCGAAGACGAAGATCCCCATGATGATCCCGCGGCGGGACCTGGCGAGCACCTCGTACCGGAGCACTCCGGCGACGTTGAGCATCGCGATGAGCAACGGGATCTCGAAGCTCACCCCGAAGATCAGGATCAGCTGGATGAGGAAGGTGAAGTACTGCGTACCTGAGAGGGCGGTGGTCTGGACGTTGTCGCCGATCGAGAGCAGGAACTCGAGGGCGAAGACGATGACGATGTAGGCCAGGACGGCGCCGCCGATGAACAGGACGGCGGCGAGGAACGTGAAGGCGATCCCGTAGCGCTTCTCGTTCTTGTGCAGGCCGGGAGTGATGAAGGCCCACAGCTGGTAGAGCCAGACCGGGCTGGCCAGCACGATGCCGGCGGTCGCGGCCACCTTCAGACGCAGCATGAACTGCTCGAAGGGGCCGGTGGCGAGGAGGCGGCACTGGTCCCCCGAGTCGCCGAGCTGGAGGCGGGCACCGGGTGGGATGTCGCAGTACGGTCCGGTGAGGATCTCACCCAGCGAGGGGACTCCGAAGAATCCGCTGCCGTACCACCAGAAGCCGAAGCCCAGCGTCACGACGATCGCCGCGAGGGCGATGAGCAGCCTCGTGCGCAGCTCGTAGATGTGCTCGATGAGCGGCATCGTGCCGTCGGGATTCCGTGGCCGGCGCCTGCGCTTGGACAGCACCCGACCGGCGCCGCCCCTGGGGGTGGCGCCGGTCTTCTCCGGTCCGCTCTGCGTCATCGGTGAGGTGGCCTGCTACCGCTGGGGGCCGGTGCCGCCGTCGTACGGCGCGGTGGGATCGAAGTGCTGCTGGTGCTGGCCGGGCTGCGGCGGCTGCTGATTAGGCTGCTGACCCTGTGGCTGTTGGTACTGCTGCTGGGGCTGACCCGGCTGTTGGTACGGCTGCGGGGGCTGACCCGGCTGCTGAGCCTGGGTCTGCTGGTACGGCTGCTGCGGGGCCTGCGGGTAACCCTGGGTCTGGGGCTGTGCCTGCTGGGGATGCGCCTGCGGCTGGACGTACTGCGCCGCATTCGGCTGGCCGGCCTGCGTGAGCGCCTCAGGCTCGGCCGGCTTGTCGTCGTTCTGCATCTCCTTGATCTCCGACTTGAAGATCCGCATCGACCGGCCGAGACCGCGCGCGGCGTCGGGGAGCTTCTTGGAGCCGAAGAGAATCAGCACCACCGCGAGGACGATGAGCCAGTGCCAGATGCTCAACGCACCCATGTCAACCTCCGTTTGTGGGACAACATGCCCATGCTAACGCACCGAGGCCGACAGGCGTTGTCGCGGTCCTCGTCTGCAAAGGCGGTGACCAGCGGGTTCACCACGATTTCACGTCGACGATATCGAGTCGTCGCCTGCCGAGTAGAGCGCGAGTCCCGCGGTGGCCCGGGCGGCGATCTCCGCGGCCAGCGCGGGGTCCGACGGCGTCACCACGTCTGCGTGCCCGAGCAGGAACCTGACCAGCCACGCCCGGTCGTGATAAGCGATCGAGACGTCCAGATCTCCGTCCGGGCGCCGGACGACGTCGTGGAAGCCGAACTCGTCGAGGAACCACGCCGCCGCCGAGGGGACGACGGCCCGCTCCATCAGGACGCCCGCCTCGCCGTCGTCCTGGGGTTCCGGTCCGAGCGCGCGGCGCGGTCCGACCTCCTCCACCCCGCTCATCCGGTCGGTGCGGAACGTCCTCCACTGACCCGTCCCGCGGTCGACGCCGTGGACGTAGGAGTGGCCGTCGGAGACCGAGAGGCGAGCGGGATCGACCACCCGGGTGGTGGAGGTGTCGGAGCTGGCCGAGTGGTAGACGAATCGCAGCGCGTGTCCGTCGTGGACCGCGGTGCGCACCACATCGGCATCCGGGGTGGTGGTCTCCGGACGGGCGGCGTCGACGCCGCGTCCCCCGGCACCCGATTCGACACCCGCCGCGGTCCGGAGGGTCCGAAGCAGATCGCGCAGGGCGGTCTGGTCGACCACCTCGGGATGATCCAGGAAGATCGCGAGCCCGGTCTCCAGGGTGACGGCCTCGGCGGCGGTGAGGCGGACGGGCCGGTCGATCCCGGCGGTGAACGTCACCTCGACCAGCTCTGCGTCGTCGAGGTCCTCGGACGAGAACGCCAGGTCGATGAGGTCGCCCGGGCCGTACCCGGGGAGCCCGCAGGACCACAGCTGCCACAGGGCGTCCCGGAGCTGCTTGTCCGACATGCCGAGGTCCCGCGCGGCGTCGGCCACGGGCACGGCTCCCCGGGAGTGGAAGTACGGGACCACGCTGAGCAGGGTCGCCAACGGGACGGCACGGGGGGTCATCGGACGGCCTCCTGCGCCGCGGTGAGAATGGTCACGACCCGGACGCGCAGCTCGGCGGGTCTCAGGGCGACGGCGTCGGCGCCCTGGGAGGCGACCATCGACGACAGCTCGCCGAGGGGGGCACTCACCTCCAGGTCGATGCCGGCGCGACCGAACCGGGTCGCGGGCCCGGAACCGCGGGCCATCGCCCGGAGTTCGGCGGCGTGGCCGTCCGCCGCCCA
>NZ_JAALEE010000019.1:0-5056 GCF_014145265.1 Dietzia sp. CW19
GCCCGGACGCGCCACCCACCCGGCCGGCGCCGTTCTCGCGCCGCACACCCGGATCTGTGACCCGGGTGTGGATGGCGTGCTCCCGGCGCTGCGGTCACTGTGGCCGGGGGCCCTGCTGCTCCCGCCGCTCCCCGGGGAACCGGTCGCCGATCCCCTCGGGATGTGGGCCGGCCGGAGCGCGTAGAGACCGGTCGGCTGGTGTGGTCGGTCAGCGGGTGTAGTCCGTGGCGCGCTCGTAACGGGCGTGATCGTCCCAGACCCGGCGCAGCAGTTGTTCGAGTTCCCAGACGTCGCCCTCGGAGCCGAAGTACTTCCGGTCGATCGACTTGAGCTTGTCCTCGTTGTCGAGGATCTTGGCCCACAGCTTGGCGCGCTCGACGGGGTCGTCGGTGAAGTTCTTGTTGAGGTACTCGTGCGAGTGCCGCTTGAGGTTGCCGAGCACGGTGAGCGCCTTCCCTGCCGGGCTCACCAGCGAGGCCACGACGGTCACCACGAGGACGGTGATGATGACGCCCAGCGACAGGTAGGTGGGTACCTCCACCACGCTGACGTGCTCGCCCTGGTTGATGAACGGCAGGTTGTTCTCGTGCAGGGCGTGGAGGATCAGCTTGACGCCGATGAAGCCCAGGATCGCCGCGAGGCCGTACTTGAGGTAGACGAGGCGGTCGAGAAGGCCGTCCAGCAGGAAGTACAGCTGGCGCAGGCCGAGTAGCGAGAAAGTGGTGGCGGTGAAGACGATGAAGACGTTCTGGGTGAGGCCGAAGATCGCGGGGATGGAGTCCAACGCGAACATGATGTCGGTGCCGCCGATCGCCACCATGACGATCATCATCGGCGTCATGACCTTCTTGCCGTTCTCGATGGTGAACAGCTTGTCGTGGTCGTAGTGATCGGTCGCCGGGATGAACTTCTTGGCCAGACGCACCACGAAGTTGTCCGCGTCGTCGTCCTCGTCGTCCTCGGCCAGGAGACGGCCCGCGGTGACGATGAGGAACAGCCCGAACACGTAGAACAGCGCGCTGAACGCGTTGAGCAGGGCGGCTCCGACGAAGATGAACCCGGTCCGGGCGATGATCGAGAACACGATGCCGAACAGGAGTGCCTTCTGCTGCCCGGCCCGCGGGACCTTGAAACTGGTCAACAGGAGCAGGAACACGAACAGGTTGTCGACCGAGAGCGCCTTCTCGGTGATGTACCCGGCGAAGTACTCCACGCCCATCTGGTTTCCACCGAAGATCCACACGAGGAAGCCGAAGGCTATCGCGATGCCCACGTACGTCGCGGACCAGATGGCCGACTCCCTGAGCGTCGGGATGTGTTCCTTGCGCACGTGAAAGAAGTAGTCGAACAGCAGCAGTGCGACGATCAGGCCGACGGACAGCGACCAGGCGAGCGGGGTGGCTCCCAACGGGAGTCCTTTCCGAGGAGGGCCGGGGACCGGATAATCCTACGCGCCTCGGGCCGGATCGCCTGCGGTCAGCTCTTCCGTCGGATGAACATGGTGTGCTGCGCCTCCACGACCGTCGTGCCGCGGCTGTCGCTCACCACCGCGGTGTGGACGACGCTGGTGCTCGGATGGTCGGCCAGTCGCTCCCTGATGGCGTCCGCCTCCGGGCCGGGGACGTCCACCACGCACCGCAGTCGGCCCCGGCCGGGGGCCCGGAAGTCGATCGTCGCGCTCTTGGTCCACACCTGGTACCCGCCACCGAGCTGCCCGGACAGCAGGGCCCCGTAGAGGACGTCGGTCGCGGCGAACAGTGCGCCGCCGAACGCGGTGCCGTTGGTGTTGGCGGTCCACGGTGCGACGTGCATGCTCAGCTCTCCGCGGGTCCAGTCCGGGGCGATGTGCCGGATGCGGATCCCGGACCCGAGCAGAGGGGGGTACAGCGAGGCCAGCAGGGGGAACGCGCGGGGACTGGAGGTGTAGCGGTGCAGGAGGGTCTTGGGCACGCACCGATCCTAACTTACTCGTGAGTCAGTTCCGGCCCACGGTCGAGCGGGCGCACGGCGGCGGGCCTGCAGGGCAGGGTGCCCGACGAGGTCTCTGGACAAAAAGAGGGTCCCTGTCTAGACAAACGGCTGATGCTTGTCTAGATTTGACCCACTAGGTGGCGTGCGACACACGCCGCCGGGCTCGATCAAGGGAGACTTGTGATGCACACCGACCTCCAGGCAGGGGAGACCGCGGCGCAGCCGTACCCCTGGACTGACGGCAAGCGATACCTGTGGCTGCTCGGGCTCATCCCCGCCGGCGCCCTGTTCATCTCTCTCGGCTTGTTCTCGTGGTTCTCCCACGCCGGGTGGGGCACCGCCGCCGTCGTGGCGTGGTTCGTCGCCCCCTTCGTCGTGTTCGTCTTCATCCCTCTGCTCGACATGGTCGTCGGGGTGGATGGTCGGAACCCGCCGGAGGAGGTCATCGAACGCCTGGAGGCCGACCCCTTCTACCGGTGGTGCACCTACCTGTACCTCCCGGTGCAGTACGCCGCCCTGATCTTCGCCTGCTACCTGTGGACCGCCGACGACCTGTCGTTCTTCGGCCACGAGGGCGGGCTGGGGCTGGTGGCCAAGATCGGCGTCGCCTGGGCCGTGGGCATCGCGGGGGGCATCGGCATCAACACCGCCCACGAACTCGGACACAAGATCCAGAACTCCGAGAAGTGGCTGTCCAAGATCGCGCTCGCCACCACGGCCTACGGGCACTTCTACATCGAGCACAATCGTGGGCACCACGCCCGCGTCGCCACCCCGGAGGACCCGGCCAGCTCGCGGCTCGGTGAGTCGTTCTGGGCCTTCCTCCCGCGCAGCGTCATCGGCTCCCTCATCTCCGCCTGGGAGCTGGAGAAGAACCGCCTCGAGCGCCTCGGCAAGTCACCGTGGACCCTGCGTAACGACAACATCAACGCCTGGCTCATGACGCTGGTCCTGTTCGGCGGCCTCACCGCCGTCTTCGGACTCGAGGTCCTTCCCTGGCTGATCCTGCAGGCGGTGTACGGGTTCAGTCTGCTGGAGGTCGTCAACTACCTCGAGCACTACGGGCTGCGCCGCAAAAAGCTCGACAGCGGTCGTTACCAGCGCTGCCGGCCCGAGCACTCGTGGAACTCCGACCACCTGGTCACCAACATCTTCCTCTACCACCTGCAGCGCCACTCGGACCACCACGCCAACCCGATGCGCCGCTACCAGGTCCTGCGCACCACCGACGACGCCCCGCAGCTCCCCGCCGGGTACGCCGCGCTCATCGTGGTGGCCTACTTCCCGCCGATCTGGCGCCGGATCATGGACCACCGGGTGCTCGACCACTACGACGGCGACGTCACCAGGGCCAACATCCAGCCGTCCAAGCGGGAGCGGATCCTCGCCCGCTACGGCGACCCGTCGGCCACCGGCGCGAGCACCGCGACCAGCCGGTCCTCCGCCCCGGCCGCCACGGCGACCGCCGTCCTGGATCCCGAGCCCGACGTGGACGCCGTCCGCGGCGCCGTCTCGCCGATCGGCACCTATGCCTGCCCCAACTGTGGCCACCACTACGTCGAGTCGCTGGGTGAGCCGCGGGAGGGCTTCGCCCCCGGCACGCCGTGGTCGGCGATCCCCGACGACTGGCAGTGCCCGGACTGTGGCGTCCGGGACAAGGTCGACTTCGTGCCGGTGAGCTGATACCGCCAGGCCGTGACACCCGTGTACCCAGTGTTCCAACCAGGAGGTTTCCCATGAAGATCGCGATCGACCCGGACCGGTGCGAGGGGCAGGCGGTGTGCGTCGGCCTCGCCCCGAAGGTCTTCGCCCTGGGCGACGACGACGAGGTGGTGCGCCTGCTCGTGGAGGAGGTCCCCGAGGAACTCCAGAAGAGGGCTCGCAAGGCCATCGAGAAGTGCCCGATGGCGGCGCTCCGCGAGGCCGGGTAGGCCGTCGGCCAGAGCTCTAGGCCGCCGGCCAGGCGGAGGGGTCCCGACCGGTACGCGCGAGAGCGGCGTGCCGGGTCGGGACCCCTTCTCCGTCGAAGCCCGGTAGCGGAGCGGAGAACAGCTCGGGGGCCGGGTCGTCGGCGAGATCGGTCCGGACGAAGTCGAGGACGGCGCGTTCGAGTTCGTCGCCCCACGGCAGGTCGACCCCCTGGGAGACCGACAGGTCCCAGGCGTGGACGGCCAGATCGAAGGTCTGCTGCGCGAGATAGTGCACCATCGGCGCCCGACCGTAGGAGAGGTGGACCTCGTCGTCGGTGGGGGTTCCCCGCCACGCGGCGGCCACCGGCGCGCGCAGGGTGTGCCAGAAGGCCACGAGGTCGGGGCCGCTGGCCCCGGTGAGCCGACGGAGCGGTTCCTCGAGGTCCCCGGCCACCTCGTCGACCGTCCCTCCGGCCAACAGTCCCGGGACCCACATCTGCTCGTCCACGACGTGGGCCAGCACCTCACGGGCGGTCCACTCGCTGCACGGGGTGGCGGCGTCCCAGTCGGTGACCATCGGCAGGACCCGGTCGTACAGGTCGGCGGCCCGGGACTGCAGGGCGATCCAGTCGGTCATGGCTTGTCGAACCGCTCGCCCGCGCCCAACCGCTGCAGACGCAGCCACTCGCGCAGGCCGGCCGGGTCCCGCCTGGTCACCAGGAAGTACCAGCCGAAGCGCAGGATCTCCTGGGGGATGAGGCGCCGGTTGCCGGGCTGGGTGAGCACGTAGCCACGGTTGCGGTAGGTGAAGTGCCGCTTGACCGGGTCGTCGGGGAACTGGGTGTGCATGCGCCCGCCGAGGATCGGCTTGAACTCGTCGGAACCCTGCGGGTGCAGGTACGCCGTGGTCAGGCATGTGCCGAAGGGCAGACGGGACCGCACCAGCCGCCGGTGCATCTCCACCTCGTCGCCGCGGATGAACAACCGGAGGTCCGGGACGCCGACGCGGTCCAGGCAGTCCGCGGTGAACAGCGCGCCGTTGAACAGGGAGGCGATCCCGGGTAGCAGGTCCGTGTCCGCCCCGGAGGGGCCACCGGCACCAAGGTCAGCGGCACCAGGGCCACCCGCGCCCGGGTCGCCGCCCGCACCGTCCGCGACGAGCTCGCTGCGCCAGC
>NZ_JAALEE010000220.1:0-11449 GCF_014145265.1 Dietzia sp. CW19
CACCCTCGCCGCGCTGGCGACCGGCGCCCGCCTGGCGTTGGCCAACAAGGAGTCGCTCGTCGCCGGTGGTGCGCTGGTGACCGGCGCCGCCGCCCCGGGGCAGTTGGTGCCCGTGGACTCCGAACACTCGGCCATGGCGCAGTGCCTGCGATCGGGCACCGCGGACGAGGTCGCCGGCCTCGTCCTGACCGCGTCCGGAGGTCCGTTCCGGGGCAGGACGCGCGCGCAGTTGGCGGACGTCACCGCGGAGCAGGCGTTGCGGCATCCCACGTGGGCGATGGGGCGGATGATCACACTGAACTCGGCCACCCTGGTCAACAAGGCGCTCGAGCTCATCGAGGCGCATCTGTTGTTCGGGGTGCCGTACGAGAAGATCGAGGTGACCGTCCACCCCCAGTCGGTGGTCCACTCGGCCGTGACCTTCGTCGACGGTGCCACCATCGCCAAGGCGTCTCCTCCGTCGATGAAGCTGCCCATCGCGCTGGCCCTCGGCTGGCCGGACCGGATCCCCGGGGCCACGACACCTCTCGACTTCTCCCGGTCCCACTCCTGGACGTTCGAGCCCGTGGACGAGCAGACGTTCCCGGCGATCTCCGTCGCCCGCGCGGCCGGATCGGCGGGAGGGCTGCGCACGGCGGTGTTCAACGCCGCGAACGAGGAGGCCGCGCCGGCCTTCCTCGACGGGAGGATCGGCTTCACCGAGATCGTCGACGTGGTGGCCGAGACGGTCGCGGCCGCGGACGAGTGGTCGTCCGATCCCCGCGACCTGGACGACGTGACGGCGGCGGAGTCGTGGGCACGGCGCCGTGCCGCCACGCTCGTCGCGAACCGGGAGGGCTGAGTCGTGATGGTGCTCGGGATCGTGCTCTTCGCACTCGGGATCATGGTGTCGATCGTGCTCCACGAGTACGGACACATGCGGGTGGCGCAGTGGTCGGGCATGAAGGTCCGTCGGTTCTTCGTCGGCTTCGGTCCGACACTGTGGTCGGTGCGCCGCGGCGGGATCGAGTACGGACTCAAGGCGGTCCCGCTGGGTGGGTTCTGCGATATCGCGGGGATGACCGCGTACGACGAGTTGGCCCCGGAGGACGAGCCCAGGGCGATGTGGCGTCAGGCGTGGTGGAAACGGGTGGCGGTCCTGTTGGCCGGCCCGGCCATGAACATCGTCCTGGCCATCGCGCTCTTCTACACGGTCGCCGTGGGCTGGGGGCTGGTCAACCGTGACGTCCAACCGATCCCGACCGACCGGGTCGCGGCGGTGGTGGGCGACACCTGCGCCGGTGCGGACCGGTGTGGGGTCGGTGTCGGCCCGGCGGGTGAGGCCGGCATCCTCGCCGGCGACCGGATCACCTCCGTCGACGGCCTCCCCGTGGGCAGTTGGTCCGATCTGTCCGAGGTGGTCTCCGCGCGTCCCGGCCAGACGGTCCCCGTCACGCTCGACCGGGCGGGGGAGACCGTGACGACGACGGCGAGCCTGACCTCGTCCTCCGTCGCGGGTCAGGAGAGGGGTGCGCTGGGGGTGCGACTGTCCGAGGACGGCATCCCCCCGGAGATCCTCGCCGACCCCGCCTACCAGACGGTCAACACCTACGACGCGCTCGGTGCGGTCCCGGCGACCTTCGTGTTCACCGGGGAGATGATCGAGGCCACGATCGACGGACTCATCTCGTTCCCGTCCAAGATCCCGGCGGTGGCGGCGTCGATCTTCGGCGCCGAACGGGCCGATGACTCGCCGGTCTCCGTGGTGGGTGCGAGCCACATCGGTGGCCAGGCGGCCGAGCAGGGTGCGTGGTGGCTGTTCCTGCTCTTCCTCGCGGGGCTGAACCTGTTCCTCGGGGCGTTCAACCTCGTCCCGCTCACCCCGTTCGACGGCGGCCACATCGCGGTGGTGTTCTACGAGAAGATCCGCGACGCGCTACGGCGGCTCCGCGGGCTGGCACCGGGCGGCCCGGCGGACTACGAGAAACTCGCGCCGATCACCATCGGTGTGTTCGTCCTGTTGATGGGCGTGTCCGCGATCGTCATCACCGCGGACTTCGTCAACCCCATACTGCTGACGGGATGAGCGTCCGGACTCCCGATCTCGCCCCCGCGCCCCGGAACGCGGATAATGGCGGACGGGATCCGCGAGCACCCGGCTGGCGACCCCTACGGAAGGCCCTGTTGTGAACGACTCCTCCTCCATCCCCGTCGGACTGGGAATGCCAGACGGTCCACCGCCGGTCCTCGCGCCGCGCCGGAAGACGCGGCAGCTGTTCGTGGGCCAGGTCGGTGTGGGCAGCGATCATCCGGTGTCGGTCCAGTCCATGACCACCACCAAGACCCACGACGTCAACGCCACGCTCCAACAGATCGCCGAACTCACGGCGGCGGGCTGCGACATCGTCCGCGTGGCGTGCCCCCGTCAGGAGGACGCCGACGCCCTTGAGACCATCGCGCGCAAGTCGCCGATCCCCGTCATCGCGGACATCCACTTCCAGCCCAAGTACATCTTCGCGGCGATCGACGCCGGGTGCGCGGCGGTACGCGTCAACCCCGGCAACATCAAGGAGTTCGACGGACGGGTCGCCGAGGTGGCCAAGGCGGCCGGTGCGGCGGGGATCCCCATCCGGATCGGCGTCAACGCCGGGTCCCTCGATCCGCGTCTGCTCGCCAAGTACGGCAAGGCCACCCCGGAGGCGCTCGTGGAATCCGCGCTGTGGGAGGCCTCGCTGTTCGAGGAACACGGTTTCGGCGACATCAAGATCTCGGTCAAGCACAACGACCCCGTGATCATGGTGGAGGCCTACCGTCAGCTCGCGTCGAAGAGCGACTACCCGCTCCACCTCGGAGTCACCGAGGCCGGGCCCGCGTTCCAGGGCACCATCAAGTCCGCGGTCGCGTTCGGAGCCCTGCTGTCGGAGGGGATCGGCGACACCATCAGGGTCTCGCTCTCCGCGCCGCCGGTGGAGGAGATCAAGGTCGGTTCGCAGATCCTGCAGTCACTGGGTCTGCGCCCGCGCAAGCTCGAGATCGTCTCCTGCCCGTCGTGCGGTCGTGCCCAGGTGGACGTCTACAAGCTCGCCGACGAGGTCACCGCCGGCCTCGAGGGGATGAGCGTCCCCCTGCGCGTGGCCGTCATGGGGTGCGTGGTCAACGGACCCGGCGAGGCGCGCGAGGCCGATCTCGGCGTGGCCTCGGGCAACGGCAAGGGCCAGATCTTCGTCAAGGGCGAGGTCATCAAGACCGTGCCGGAGGCGATGATCGTCGAGACCCTCATCGAGGAGGCCATGCGGATCGCGGAGGAGATGGGCGAGCCCGTCGGCGAGGCGGCAGCGGGTCAGGGCCCCCAGGTCAAGGTCACGCGATAGGCCGATGACCGATACGGCTGCGCCGGAGGCAGCGACCGGCGGGTGCCGCGGGGTGGGCCCCGGGGAGGCCCGCGCGCTGCTCGGCGTCCTCGAATCCGACCCCCTGGTCTCGTGTCCCGCGGCGGAGAAGTTCGCCGCGTCCGGCGCGGTGCCCGGGCCGGAGGGGCGGTTCCTCACGCTGGGCGGCCCCGAGAGGTCGCTGGTGTTCGTGGGGAGTTCGGTGCTGCCACTCCGTGGTGACGCACATGATCACCACGAGCTCGGTCTCGCGGTGGCGGGCCTGGGGTTCGGCCCCATGTCCGTCCACGGGCGGAGGGATCAGGTCTCCGCGCTGTGGGGTGCCCTCGGCTCCTGCTGGGGGCCGTCCAGGGAGCTCCGCGGGGCGCAGCACCTCATGGCGCTGCGGCACCCGGTGGACCGGTCCCTCGTGCTCGGCGACATCCGGGCCGCGACCCTGATCGAGTTCGAGCAGGTGCTCGCGGCCGCGGCGGCGATGTACCGCGAGGAGCTGGGCTCCGATCCGTTCGCCGTGGGGTCGGGGATACCGTTCCGCCGCCGGGTCGCGCGCTCCCTGGCGAGGGGGAGGACCTGGATCGGGGTCGACGACGGAGAGGTGTTCTTCAAGGCCGACGTCGCCGCAGTCTCTCCTTGGTCGGCGCAGATCCAGGGGGTGTGGGTCCGGCCCGGCAGGAGGGGCGCGGGGCTCGGGACCGGCGGCATCGCCGCGGTGTGTGCCGCCCTCCAGGCCGGTCGACTGACCCCGTCCCTGGTGGTCAACGGATCCAACGCCGCGGCCCGCTCGGCGTACCGGCGGGTCGGGATGGTCGACGTGGTCGACTACGCGACCGTCCTGATGTGACCCGCCGGGCCACGGTGGCGGCACCCGGGGACCCGCGGTCGGGGCCGGGTCGGCGGCGAGCCCCTGAACGCACCTATCCTTGAGGCCATGACCACCTCAACCCGTCAGCCCCTCATCCCCGGCGATCCCACCCCGATCCGGACGGTTCCCGAGTCGATCCCGCGGCCCGAGTACGTCTGGCGCGAGAAGGTCGACGAGGCCAACGGCGAGCCGTGGGTGCAGACGCCCGAGGTGATCGAGGCGATGCGCAGGGCGTGCACGATAGCGGCGGACGCCCTCGTCGAGGCGGGGCGTGCCGTGGCACCCGGGGTCACGACGGACGAGATCGACCGGATCGCCCACGAGTACATGTGCGACCACGGCGCCTACCCGTCGACGCTGGGGTACAAGGCGTTCCCCAAGTCCAGCTGCGTGTCCCTCAACGAGGTGATCTGCCACGGCATCCCCGACACCACGGTCATCCTCGACGGGGACATCGTCAACATCGACGTCACCGCGTACATCGACGGAGTCCACGGCGACACCAACTCCACCTTCCTGGCGGGTGAGGTCGCCGAGGAGAACCGGCTCCTGGTCGAACGGACGCGAGAGGCCATGAACCGCGGGATCAAGGCCATCCGCCCCGGCCGGGAGATCAACGTGATCGGGCGTGTCATCGAGTCCTACGCGCGCAGGTTCGACTACACGGTGGTCCGGGAGTTCACCGGGCACGGGGTGGGTCCCACCTTCCACAACGGCCTGGTGGTGCTCCACTACGACGAGCCGTCACGGACCGAGGTCCTCGAGCCCGGGATGACGTTGACCGTCGAGCCGATGATCTCGCTGGGCGGTCCCGGGTTCGACATCTGGGATGACGACTGGACCGTCACCACCGCGGACAAGGCGTGGACCGCACAGTTCGAACACACCGTGCTCGTCACCGACGAGGGGTACGAGGTGTTGACGCTGCCGAGCGGGGGCTGAGGCCTCGCCGCCGGGTCGGATCGGGCTCCCCGACGACCCGAGTCGAACGATTGTCCCGATGCGGCCGTGAGTCATGGACATCTCGCGCCATAATGTCAATCATGCTCGATACTCCCCGCGGACCTGTGGACCACGTCGACATCCTCGTCGTCGGAGCCGGGTTCGGGGGGATCGCGATGGCCGATCGTCTCCTGCGGGAGGGACGGGGCGGGGACATCCTCGTGGTCGAGGCCGGCGACGAGGTCGGCGGGACCTGGCGCGACAACACCTACCCGGGGTGCGCCTGCGACGTGCCCACCTCCCTGTACTCGTTGTCGGGTCACGCTCACCCCGACTGGTCGCACTCGTTCGGCAGACAGGGCGAGATCCAGTCCTACCTCGTCGGGGTGGCGGACAGGATCGGCCTCCGCGATCGACTCGTCACCTCCTGCGAGGTCACCCGCGCGCGGTGGGGCGACGACACCGCCCGGTGGAACGTCGACACCAGCCGTGGGCAGGTCCTGGCCCGCCATCTCATCGTCGCGACGGGGGCGCTCTCCGCACCCTCCGTGCCCCCGCTCCCGGGCCTCGAGGGTTTCGACGGCGAGGTGTTCCACTCCGCGCGCTGGCGCCACGACATCCCCCTCGCCGGCAAGAAGGTCGCGGTGGTCGGCACAGGCGCCTCCGCCGTGCAGTTCGTGCCCGAGATCGCCGGGACCGCCGACCACGTCACGGTCTTCCAACGGACACCCGGATGGATCCTGCCCCGGTTCGACCGTTCCATCTCCCGGCGTCGCCGCGCGCTGTACCGGCGTGTCCCGTTCGTGCAGAAGATCGTCCGGGGTCGGGTCTACGCGGGCCGTGAGCTCTACGTCCTGGCATTCACCCGGGCCCGGTTCCTCCTCCGGTTGTTCGAGTGGTTCGCCCGGTTCTACCTGTTGGTCAAGGTGCGGGGCCGGCGGATGCGGACGGTGCTCACCCCGGATTTCTCGATCGGGTGTAAGCGTGTGCTGCTCACCAGCCAATGGCTTCCGGCGCTGTGTCGGCGGGACGTCACCCTGGTCTCCGGACCCGCGACCTCGGTGACCCCGGGCGGTCTCGTCGACTCCGGGGGTGCAGAGCACCCCGCCGACGTGATCATCTTCGGGACCGGGTTCCAGCCCACCGAGCCGCCCATCGCGCGGGTCGTCACCGGTTCCGACGGCCGGACCCTCGCAGCACACTGGGACGGCAGCCCCCGCGCGCACAACGGCGTGACGGTCGCCGCGTTCCCCAACCTCTTCCTGATGTTCGGGCCCAACACCAGCCTCGGGCACTCGTCGATCGTCTACATGCTCGAATCACAGGCCGAGCACGTGCTGAGGCTGCTCGAGTTGTCGAGACGAGCGGATCGGGGGACCGTGGAGGTGCGGGAGGAGGCCCTCGACCGGTATTCCGACCGGATGGACCGCGAACTCGCCGGCACCGTGTGGAACGACGGCGGATGTTCGAGCTGGTACATCGACTCACGGGGCCGGAACTCGACGCTGTGGCCCACCTTCACGTTCCGATACCGACGCCAGGTGAGGTCGGTCGACCCGGCGGACTTCGTCGTCGGCTGAGGCCCGCCGGGGCGGCGGGTCAGAAGCCCCGGTCCGGGAAATCCAGTCCGAGCAGGGCGTTCTCGACAACCTCGGCCATCGCAGGGTGGATCCAGTACTGGCGACGCGCGAGTTCGGGGACGGTGATCTCGAACTCCATGGCCTGGATGAGGATCTGGATGAGGGAGGGCGAGTGGGCACCCATGATGTGGGCGCCGACGAGCAACCCCGTCGTGCGGTCCGCGATGAGCTTGCAGCACCCGACCGAATCCTCCATGGCCCAGCCGTAGGCCACGTCCCCGTGATCCTGGACCTTGACCGTGACGTCGTATCCGGCCTCCCGGGCCTCGGCCTCGGTCAGTCCGACCGAGGCGATCTGCGGCCAGGTGAACACGGCGTAGGGCACCAACCGGTGATTGACGGGGTGGAGGTCGTCAGGGTGCCGCAGGTTGTGCCCGACCACCCGCTGCTCGTGGTTGGCGACGTGCTTGAGCTGGTAGGGGGAGCTCACGTCGCCGAGGGCCCACACGCCGTCGGCCGTGGTGCGGCCGTACTCGTCGACCCGGACCAGCTCCCCGTCCATCGCCACGCCGGCGGTGTCGAGGCCGAGCAGGTCGCCGTTGGGGGTGCGGCCCGTCGCCACCAGGAGCGCGTCGCCGGAGCAGGTCGAACCGTCCTCGAAGGTGATCTCGACCCCGCGCCGGTCCTCGCCGGTCGCGGTCATCGTGGTGATCTGCTGGCCGAGGCGGACGTCCCACCTCCGCCTGGCCTGGTCGGTGAACCGTTCGGCCAGTTCCCGGTCCACGTGCTTGAGCAGGACGTCCGAGCGGCCGATCACGGTCACCTCCACGCCGAGAGCCGAGAACACGTGGGCGAACTCACAGGCGATGAAGCCGGAGCCCTGGATCACCATCGACCTGGGTAGCTCGGGGATCCGCATGACGTCGTCGCTGGTGTAGAAGTCGACGCCGGCGTCGACGACGATCCCGGGGATCGAGGGGCGGGCGCCTGCGGCGATCACCACGGAGTCGGCCGTGATGATCTCCCCGGTCCCCGTGTCGATGGTGCGCGGACCCACGAAGGTCGCGTGACCGTCGTACACGGTCACGTTGTCGCACCGTGTGCGCCGGTAGTCCTCGCCGCTGGAGGCGATGGGGTCGATCCGGCGGTCGAACACCCGGGAGACGATGTCGGGCCAGCGGACGCCGTTGAGAGTCGAGTCGATCCCATACGTGCTCGAGTGCGCGACGGACACGGCGGTGTCCGCGGCGTAGACGAACATCTTGGTGGGGATGCAGCCCACGTTGAGGCACGTCCCGCCGAAGGAGCCCTTCTCGCAGATCGCCACGGACTTGTCGGCGAACGACTCGTCGATCAGCGAGTTTCCGCTTCCGGTGCCGATCACGATGAGGTCGAAGTGCCGGGAGGGGGTCTGGGTCATGGTCGTCAGGACTCCTTGGTGTGGGGTGCGAGGATCTGGTCCAGCCAGTCGCCGAGGTGCCGGAAGACCACCTCGAGCACATCCGCGCGGGAGAGGAACACGTCGTGTCGGGCGCCGTCGACGGGGATGTCCGTGACCCGGTCCGAGACCCGGTCGGCGAATCGCTCCATCGATCGGACATCCAGGATCAGGTCGGTGTCGACGTCGAGCACACCGCCCGCGCCGCGAGCGCCGACGGACGACGCCGTCGACCTCAGCAGGAGCACGGGGAGCGGAAGGTGGACCCCGGACTGGAGAGCCTTCTGCGCCCGGCGGACGGCCGCGAGCCATCCGGCCCGGACCCCGACCCCGCCCGGGGGCTTGAGTGCGGTGTCGAAGTGGAAATCCCCGTCGTGATCGATGTGGGTGCTCACCACGTACCGGTCCGAGGTCTTCAGGGGCAGCCGGTAATAGGGCCTCGCGGAACCCAGGGTTCGGATGACCGGGTCCAACAGGGGTCGGGCGCGGTCGGGGACGTCGAGTTGGAACCAGGGGGAGTTCAGGACCAGCCCCACGACGGGGTCCAGCGAGCCCCGGTCGCGGCGCCGCCCGAGCCAGAGCGGTACCACCAGTCCGCCGGTGGAGTGCGCGGCCACGATGACGGGGAGTCCGGGGTGTTCGGCGGCGATCACGGCCAGTGACCGGTCCAGCTCGTCGTCGTATCTCTTCAGGTCGGTGGTGAAGTGCGGCGTCAGGCCGTCCCGCCTGGAGCGTCCACACTTGCGCAGGTCCACGCCGTAGGTCGCGATGCCGCGACCGGCGAGGAACTCGGCGAGATGGGTGTGGAAGAAGTAGTCGGACAGACCGTGGACCACGAGCAGGGCGGCGACGGGCCGCTCGGGTGCGTCCTCGTGCCGTACGAGCGTGGCCGAGATCGGTCCCTCGCCGTCCGGATCGGTCCCGAGTGGGAGCTCGAGACGCCGGTAGGACGGGCCCAGCAGGTCCGGGGTCCACTGCGCACCGGATCCGGTGGGGGCGACGGCATCGGGGGAGGGCGGAGGCACGACGACCACCCTAGTCCGGTGTGCCGCGGGGGCAGACCGGTGAGTAGTCTTGGGATCCGGTGGACGCGGGGTCGCCGGACGGTCCCGTGTCGATTCCAATTCGGGTCCACGACCAAACAGCGAGGGTAACCGGTGACTGCAGACCAGGTGGCAAAGCACGGAACGACTGATGTGGCGCTCATCGGCGCGGGCACCATGAGCGCGACGCTCGGGGCTCTGCTGCGTCGCCTCCAGCCCGACTGGCAGATCGAGATCTTCGAGCGCCTCGAGGGCCCCGCGCTGGAGTCCTCCGACGCGTGGAACAACGCCGGCACCGGCCACTCCGCACTCTGCGAGCTCAACTACTCGCCCAAGACCGCCGACGGTGACGTGGACATCACCAAGGCCGTGAGCGTCAACGAGAAGTTCCAGGTCTCGCGGCAGTTCTGGTCCTATGCCGTGGAGAACACCATCCTCGGCGACCCGACGGAGTGGATCCGCCCGGTCCCGCACATGAGTTTCGTCGCCGGGAAGGACGGACAGGAGTACCTGCGGAAGCGGTACGACAGGCTCGCCGGCCACCCCCTGTTCCCCGGGATGGGCCACACCACGGACTTCGGAGAACTCGAGCGGCTGGTCCCGCTCATGGCTCGTGGCCGGTCCGCCGAGCAGCCGTTCGCCCTCAGTCACTTCGAGAACGGCACCGACGTCAACTTCGGGGCACTCACCCGACAGTTCGTCAAGTACCTCACCCGGACGGGCACCGAGGTCCACTACCAGAACCAGGTCAAGGACCTCGAGCGCAACACCGATGGCACCTGGCGGCTGACCGTGGCCAACCGCCACACAGGTGACGAGCGCACGGTCGACGCGAAGTTCGTCTTCGTCGGTGCCGGCGGCGGTGCCCTCCACCTGCTGCAGAAGTCGGGCATCCCGGAGATCAAGGGCATCGGCGGGTTCCCCGTGGGGGGCCAGTGGCTGCGCTGCACCAACCCCGACCTCGTGGACCAGCACCAGGCCAAGGTGTACAGCCAGGCGTCGGTCGGCGCGCCGCCGATGTCGGTTCCGCACCTCGACACGCGCGTCATCGACGGCAAGAAGGGGCTGCTCTTCGGCCCGTTCGCCGGCTGGACCCCGAAGTTCCTCAAGATGGGCAGCTTCATGGACCTGCCCTCGAGCATCCGTCCTGGCAATCTGCTGCCCATGGCCAACATCGGGCTCACCGAGATGGGCCTGGTCAAGTACCTCATCACCGAGCTCGCCAAGAATCACGGCGCTCGTGTCGAGACCCTCAGGGACTTCGTGCCGTCCGCGCAGGACGGCGAGTGGGAGAAGGTGGTCGCCGGCCAACGTGTCCAGGTGATCAAGCCCAACGGGCGCGGGGGGACCCTCGAGTTCGGTACCGCCGTGGTCAACGCCGCAGACGGCTCGATCGCGGGTCTGCTGGGGGCGTCCCCCGGTGCGTCCACGGCCGTCGACGCGATGGTCGATGTGCTGCAGCGCTGTTTCCCGAGCCGGTTCGCGGACTGGAAGCCCGCGCTCGAGGAGATGATCCCGTCCCTCGGTCGCGACCTGGCCGCGGAAGAGGGCCTGTTCGCCGAGCAGTTCGAGCGCTCGACCCGCACCCTCAAGCTCGATCAGAGGGCCTGACGGCGGGCCGGACCCCGCCCCGTACGAACCCTCATCCCCCGGTCGCCGCGTCGCTGTGGCCGGGGGATGACGCGTATCACAGTGCCTCGGGGCCGAGGCGGTCGCGGCCACCGACGGCGGATAGGATCGGCGGCATGATCCGGCCCGTGAACCCGTACCCCGTCGGCTTGGACCTCGAAGGCCGTCGGGTCGTGGTGATCGGCGGCGGATCGGTGGCCCAGCGGCGTATCCCGGTGCTCCTCGAGTCGGGTGCCGTCGTCCACCTGGTGAGTCCTGAGATCACGCCCACGTTGCAGGGACTGGTCGACTCCGGACGCATCCGGTGGGAGGCCCGTGAGTACCGGTCCGGCGACCTGGAGGGCGCCTGGTACGTGGTGGCGGCCACCAAGGACTCCCTGGTCAACGCCAGGGTCGCCGCCGAAGCCGAGCAGGATCGCACCTTCTGCGTGCGGTCGGACGCCGTCAACTCGGGCACCGCGGTGACGCCCGCCGTCGTCCGCCGCGACGAGATGGTGGTGGCGGTGCTCACCGGGGACCGCGCACGGACCGCCGAGGCCCGTGATGTGGTCGCCCGCGCTCTGAGCGACGCCGGCGCCGAGGCGCCG
>NZ_JAALEE010000221.1:0-3487 GCF_014145265.1 Dietzia sp. CW19
CCGCCGACCCGGCGCCCTTCGACCCGGTCGCGGGCGGGTTCCCCGTCCCACCGCTGCCCCACCAGCGCGCGGCGTTGTCCGGGCGCACCGCGACACCCCAGCGCACCGCATCGGAGGAGGCCCCCAATGCCTAGGGTTCCGAGAATCCTCGAACCGATCGCCGGGTTCGGTGTCACGTTCGCGACGATGTTCCGCAAGAAGCACACCGAGCAGTACCCGGAGGAGAAGGTCCCCACCGCTCCCCGCTACCACGGCCGCCACCAGCTCAACCGGTACGCCGACGGCCTCGAGAAGTGCATCGGCTGCGAGTTGTGCGCGTGGGCCTGCCCGGCGGACGCGATCTTCGTGGAGGGCGCCGACAACACCGAGGACGAGCGCTACTCCCCCGGCGAGCGCTACGGGCGGATCTACCAGATCAACTACCTACGCTGCATCGGGTGCGGCCTCTGCGTGGAGGCCTGCCCGACCCGCGCGCTGACCATGACCAACGAGTACGAGATGGTCGGCGACGACCGGGCCGGGCTCATCTACGAGAAGCAGGACCTGCTGGGGCCGATGCTCGCCGGGATGGTCCCCGCACCGCACGACATGGCCCCGGGCACCACGCACGCCGACTACTACCGCGGCGACGTCCTCCGCGCGGCGCAGAGCGCACCCCACGGGGCGGCGCCGGGCGAGGACTCCCCGCCGACCCAGGGCGCGCCCTCACACGGGGACGGGTCCTGATGACCGGGGCACCGGTGTCCACCGGGGAGTCGGTCCTGTTCTGGGTGCTGGCGGTCGTCGTCGTCGTCGGCGCGCTCGGGGTGGTCTCCGCCAAGAAGGCGGTCTACTCCGCCCTGTGTCTGGCCATGACGATGGTCGCCCTGGCCGTGCTGTACATGGCGCAGGGCGCGGTGTTCCTGGGCGTCGGCCAGATCGTCGTCTACACCGGCGCGGTGATGATGCTGTTCCTGTTCGTGGTGATGCTCATCGGCGTGGAGTCCTCGGAGTCCCTGGTGGAGCGGATCCGCGGACACCGCGTGGCCGCGATCGTCGCCGGTCTCGGCTTCGGGGTCCTCCTGGCGACCGGCCTCGCCCGCGCGGAGCTGCCGCCCTTCACCGGCTTCAGCGCCGACCATAATGACGTGCCCGCACTGGCCGAGCTGCTGTTCACCCGCCACGTGTGGGCGTTCGAGCTCACCGGCGTGTTGCTGATCATCGCCACCCTGGGGGCCATGGTGCTCGCGCACCGCGAACGGTTCTCCGGCCGACGGACCCAGCGCGAGATGTCCGAGCAGCGCTTCCTGGACTGGCAGCACGACGGCCACGCCCGCGTGACGCCGCTGCCCAGCCCCGGCGTGTACGCGCGGCGCAACTCCGCGGACATGCCGGCACGGCTGCCCGACGGCTCGGACTCCACCGACTCGGTGAGCGAGGTCCTTCGCCGGCACGGCGGCGGCAGGGAGCTGGGACCCGGAGACGATCCGGGGGCCGGCGGTACGGCGGGACCTGCCGAGGGGGGACGACCGTGAACCCGGAGAACTACCTCTACCTCTCGGCCGTACTGTTCACCATCGGTGCGGCCGGGTTCCTGCTGC
This sequence comes from Dietzia sp. CW19, assembly GCF_014145265.1. Lineage (NCBI taxonomy): Bacteria > Bacillati > Actinomycetota > Actinomycetes > Mycobacteriales > Dietziaceae > Dietzia > Dietzia sp. CW19. The sequence continues at coordinate 1,581 of NZ_JAALEE010000221.1, forward strand.
GGCGCAACGCGATCGTGGTGTTCATGTGCATCGAGCTCATGCTCAACGCCACCAACCTGGCCCTGGTGACGTTCGCCCGGATGCACGGCGACGTGGGCGGTCACGTGTTCGCGTTCTTCGTCATGGTGGTGGCCGCGGCCGAGGTCGTGATCGGCCTGGCGATCATCATGGCCATCTACCGTTCCCGCCGATCGGCCTCGATCGACGACGCCAGTCTGCTCAGGTATTGAGGACGCGCGGATGACTCCTGATGTGACGTTGTGGCTGATCCCCGGCCTGCCGCTGCTCGGCGCCGCCCTCCTGCTGCTCCTGGGCCGCCGCAGCGACCCGTGGGGACACCTGCTGGGCTGCGCCACCGCCCTGGCCGCGTTCTGCGCGGCCGCCTGGCAGTTCGCCGCCATGGTCGGCCGCGGGGCCGCCGACCGCACCCTGCAGCAGACGCTGTTCACCTGGATCTCGGTGGGCGACCTCCACGTGGACATGGGCCTGCGACTGGACCAGCTCTCCATGGTGTTCGTGCTGCTGATCACCGGCGTCGGCCTGCTCATCCACGTGTACTCGACCGGGTACATGGCCGCCGATCCGGCGCGCCGGAAGTTCTTCGCCTACCTCAACCTGTTCCTGGCCGCGATGCTGCTGCTGGTGATGGCCGACGACTTCCTGGTGCTCTACCTGGGGTGGGAGGGCGTGGGCCTGGTCTCCTACCTGCTCATCGGGTTCTGGCAGCACAAGCCGTCCGCGGCCACGGCGGCCAAGAAGGCGTTCCTGGTCAACCGCGTCGGGGACATGGGGCTCGCCGTGGCCCTGATGGTGATGGTCACGCAGCTGGGGACCCTGTCCTTCGACGGCGTATTCGCCGCCGTCGACGGTGCTGGCGGCGCCGCGCCCGGGGTCGGGTCCGGCCTGGTCACCGCGCTCGGCCTGCTGTTGCTCCTGGGCGCCTGCGCCAAGTCCGCCCAGGTGCCGCTGCAGTCGTGGCTCGGGGACGCCATGGAGGGCCCCACCCCGGTGTCGGCGCTGATCCACGCGGCCACCATGGTCACCGCCGGCGTCTACCTGATCACCCGGGCCAACCCGATCTTCGACGCGGCCCCGGCGGCGCGGACCGCGGTGATCGCCGTCGGCGCGGTGACGCTGCTGTTCGGCGCCGTGATCGGCTGCGCCAAGGACGACATCAAGAAGGTGCTCGCCGCATCCACCATGAGCCAGGTGGGATACATGGTCATGGCCGCCGGGTTCGGCCCCGCCGGGTACGCGCTGGCGATCATGCACCTGCTCACCCACGGATTCTTCAAGGCCGGGCTGTTCCTCGGAGCGGGATCGGTGATGCACGGTCTCGACGACGAGGTCGACATGCGCCGCTACGGCGCCCTGCGCGCGGTCATGCCGGTCACCTTTGTCACCTTCGGACTCGGCTACCTCGCGATCATCGGCGTCCCACCGTTCTCCGGCTTCTACTCCAAGGAGGGGATCATCTCCGCGGCGTTCGACGTGGGCGGCGGCGGGGCGGCCGGATACCTGCTCGGCGCGGTGGCGCTGCTCGGAGCAGGGCTGACCGCCTTCTACATGACGCGCGTGATGATCCTGACCTTCTTCGGCCGGCAGCGATGGCGCGAGGGGGCCCATCCCCACGAGTCGCCGGTGTCCATGACGGCGCCGATGATCCTCATCGCGGTGGGGTCCGTGATCTCCGGGGCCCTGCTCGCTATCGGCGGGCGGCTGGAGGGTTGGCTGGCCCCGGTCGTGGGCGAGCACTACGCCGAGCACGTACTGCCGGTGTGGCTGGTCACCACCGCCTCGCTGGTGGTCGTGGCCGTCGGGATCGCGGTCGCGGTGCGACGGTACGGCCGCACCGACATCCCGGAGCAGGCGCCCTCGGAGGTCTCCGCGCTCACCCGCGCCGCCCG
>NZ_JAALEE010000222.1:0-3765 GCF_014145265.1 Dietzia sp. CW19
ACGGCGCGAAGCGCCCCGAACGCCGCCGAACTCGTCGTCGTCATCATCGGATCCACCACCGCACCCCCCTGCGCCAATCGGACTCGCTACCATTCGAACGTGTGATCTAGTATATCGTCTCAACCGAGATGGCACAAGTGTTCGACTGGCCCCGTGAGGGCGGGGTCGACCTCAGGGGTATCGCGCCTCTGGGGCGAATGCGCGGGAGCGTGCGCGGGCTCGCCAGTGCAGGAAGGCCAGGCCCACCCACGAGACGAGCACGGCGGCCGCAACGGCGAGCTGGGCCGTCAGGAGATGTTCCGCTGGGTAAATGACGCCGGTGAGGTAGTGGTCGATGAACCCCGTCGAGGGAAGCGTCTCCTGGCCGGCGCGGGCGCGTCCCCAGTTCTCCACGTGGGTGAGTGGACAGTCCCACCCCACCGTCGCGATCCCGAGTCCGTAGGCCGCCGTCGCCAGATGCGGCCAGAATGTCCAACGCCAGCGCCACGCGAGGAACCCGCCCACCACCATGTACACGAGGAAGGCCGCGTGGAGCACCATCGCGACGTCCGCGACGAGTCGGTATCCCATGCCTCCAGGGTGCCAGCCGGTGCGGGAGGCGCAAGTGGCCCGACGGGGGCGGCCTCTGCTACGGTGTCCGGCATGTCGATCGCTCGCGCATATTGGCGCTTTATGTGGGCTCCGGGTGGAGCCCGCGCCGCGAGCGCACGCGTCCGCTAGCCGGACGTCCGACACCCGGAGCCCAGAGGCGGTGACCATGATGGTCGCCGCCTCCCGCCATTTCCAGCGGCGGATCCGGGTGCGCACAGGGCACCGAACAGGATCACGGCACCCGGCCCGCCACGACCACCGCATCAGGAGCGCACAGCCGTGACCATCACCGCCGAGAACCCCACCCAGACCGCCGACCGGCGAGTCCTGTCCTACTCCCCGTTGCCGACGCCGATCGAGATCCTCGGCGAACTCCCGTTGGGAGAGGCCCGCGAAGCGCTGGTCGAGCGTAGCCGCAGCGAGATCGCCGATGTCCTGGCCGGGCGCGACGACCGGCTGCTCGTGGTGGTGGGGCCCTGCTCGGTCCACGATCCCGACGCCGCGCTCGACTACGCGGGGCGCCTCGCCACACTCGCCGAGGAGGTCTCCGAGGATCTGCTCATCGTCATGCGCGTCTACTTCGAGAAGCCGCGCACCACTGTCGGGTGGAAGGGCCTGATCAACGACCCGGCGCTGGACGGGAGTTACGACATCCCGCGGGGTCTGCGCACGGCCCGCAGACTCCTCCTGGACGTGTTGGACCTCGGCCTGCCCGTCGGCTGCGAGTTCCTCGAACCGACCAGTCCGCAGTACATCGCCGACGCCGTCTCGTGGGGTGCCATCGGGGCCCGGACCACCGAGAGCCAGGTGCACCGCCAGTTGGTCTCCGGCCTGTCCATGCCGGTGGGGTTCAAGAACGGGACGGACGGCGAGGTCCAGGTCGCGGTGGACGGGTGTCGGTCCTCGGCGTCGCGCCACGTGTTCTTCGGCACCGACGCCGAGGGCCGGGCCGCCGTGGTGGAGACCGCCGGGAACACCGACTGCCACGTGATCCTCCGGGGCGGCACGGGCGGACCCAACCACGATGCGGCGTCCGTGGCGTCCGCGGTGGCGTCGGTCGCGAAGGTGGGGCTGCCCGGGCTGGTGATGGTGGATGCGAGCCACGCCAACTCCGGCAAGTCCCACGAGCGTCAGGCCGAGGTCGTGGCCGAGCTCGCCGAGCGGATCGGGGCGGGGGAGGAGGGCATCTCCGGCGTGATGGTCGAGAGCTTCCTCGAGCCCGGCGCCCAGTCCGTCGACGCCGCGGAACTCGTCTACGGCAAGTCGGTCACCGACGCCTGCATCGGCTGGGACACCACCGAGGAGGGCGTGCGCGCGCTGGCCGCGGGGGTTCGCGCCGGCCGACGGGGCTGAGCCCCCGCGGGGTCAGGGGGACCCCTGTGGAGGGGGCGTCGCGCGGTAACCTCTACCGAGTGGATGCCTCCTCCCCCCTGTACTCGCTGTACGAGTCGCGACTCCGGTCGTCACTCGAGGGTGCCCGGCTCCCACGGCACATCGCCGTGATGGCCGACGGAAACCGCCGATGGGCCAAGGAGGCCGGGTTCGCGGATGTCGCGCACGGACACCGGGCCGGGGCGGTCAAGATCGCCGAGATGCTGGGCTGGTGCGACGAGCTGGGCGTGGACGTCGCCACCATCTATCTGCTGAGCACCGAGAACCTGGGTCGTGATGCCGAGGAGCTCGACGAGCTGCTGCAGATCATCGCCGACGTGGTGGACGAGATCACCGGTCCGGACAAGAACTGGGACGTCCGGATCGTCGGGCGGCTCGAGGTGCTGCCGGACTGGCTGGCCGAGCGGCTGCGCCACGCCGAGCGCGCGAGCACCGGGCGTCGGGGGGTCAAGGTCAACGTCGCCGTGGGGTACGGCGGCCGTCAGGAGATCGCCGACGCGACCCGCGAGCTCGTCGCCCAGTTGATCGACGAGGGCCGGACCGGGCGGGACCTGGTCGACGGCATCACCGTGGAGGCCATCGGCGAGCACCTCTACACCTCCGGCCAGCCCGATCCCGATCTGGTGATCCGTACGTCCGGCGAGCAGCGGCTCTCCGGATTCCTGCTGTGGCAGAGCGCCTACTCGGAGATCTGGTTCACCGAGGCCTACTGGCCCGCGTTCCGCCGCGTGGACTTCCTCCGCGCCCTGCGCGACTACGGTGCCCGCAACCGCAGGTTCGGCCACTGATGCCGGCCTCGAACAGTCCCGCGTCCGGGGAGACGGTGCCGGAGTCGTTCACCGTGCAGGCCGTCTGCGTGGTGGACCAGCTCCTCACCGTTCCCGGCCGCGTCGGCGTGACGGCGATCGACAAGCGCCCCGTCGAGGGCCCGGTGCAGGTCCGTGAGTACGGCCTCCACGGAGACGTCCAGGCCGACCGCGAGCATCACGGCGGCGTGTGGAAGGCCGTCTACCTGCTCTCCGACTCCGACGTCGAGCCGTGGGAGCCCGAGTTCGGTGGGCCGATCCCGCCCGGGTACTTCGGCGAGAACCTGCGAGTGACCGGCGTCGACACCTCGCAGCTGCAGATCGGCACCGTCCTGGAGGTGGGCCGGGGCAGCGGTCGTCGGGGTCCGTTGCGCCTGGAGATCACCACCCCGCGCATCCCGTGCCAGACGTTCGGCGATCGCGTCGGCAAGCCCAGGTGGGTGCGCCGGTTCACCGAGGCGGGGCGACCGGGTGCGTACGCCCGTGTGCTGCGGCCGGGGCCTGTCGAGGTGGGCGACGAGATCCGGGTGGTCGCCGTGCCCACGCACGGCGTCACCATCGGGCGGGTGTTCGCGGGGGTCGACGACGACGAGGCCGGCCGCCTGCTGTCCGAGTACACGCTCTCCGACCTCGCGCCGAGCCTCGTGCGCAAGCTCGACCCCGCCACGGACGTCCGGCCCTCGGACGCCGACTGAGGCGACGCCTCAGAGCGATCTCGCTGCGGTCTTGCCGAGAGATTCAGCCGCGAGGTCGATTCCGCTCACGTTGTCCCAGGTCGCGTGTCGCTTTTCGCGGCATTCGTGACCACTCGGCGAGAGCCCGGGCCAAGAGGTGTGCGTTCGGGCAGCCGGGGGCAGTGTCCGGGCGGCAGAGGTCACCCGGGCGGCTCGGCGAGGTGGTCCCACACCGGTCCGGCGGTGCGCCACAGTGCGGGAGCCTGCTCGCGGCCCACGTCGGGCAGCCGGAACGCGCCGCT
>NZ_JAALEE010000223.1:0-1572 GCF_014145265.1 Dietzia sp. CW19
CCCGGTCCCGCGCCGCGGCGGCCGGGCTGGCCTCCCTAGGCGTGGCGTCGGTGGTGGTGGACTGCGAGAGCGGCCGGTTCCGCATGGGCCTGGCCTCCGAGCTCGCCACGCACCTGGGCGCCGAGCACATCCCGCTGGGCGAGGTGACGGCCGAGGGACTGACCCACACCGTCCGCACCCACACGGCCCCTGACCGCCGCACCACGGCGCTGACAGAGGGAGAGGTGGCCTGATGCCGCAGGGACAACCGGCCCGCGTGCCCGACGACGGGCTGAGCACCCGGCAACGCCGCAACAAGCCCCTGATCATGGTCCACACCGGGCCCGGCAAGGGGAAGTCCACGGCCGCGTTCGGCCTGGCCATGCGCGCCTGGAACCAGGGATGGGACATCGGGGTGTTCCAGTTCGTCAAGTCCGCCAAGTGGCGCATCGGCGAGCAGACGGTCATGGAGCGGCTCGCCCGCCTGCACGCCGAGACCGGTGAGGGCGGGCCCGTGGAGTGGCACAAGATGGGCTCGGGCTGGTCGTGGTCGCGTAAGGACGGCACCGAGGAGGACCACGCCGCCGACGCCGTCGAGGGCTGGGCGGAGATCAAGCGCCGGCTCGCCGACGAGCGTCACGACCTCTACCTGCTCGACGAGTTCACCTACCCGATGAAGTGGGGCTGGGTGGACGTCGAGGACGTGGTCGAGACGCTGACCTCGCGGCCCGGTCGGCAGCACGTGGTGATCACCGGCCGCGACGCCGCCCCCCGGCTGATCGAGGTCGCCGACCTCGTCACCGAGATGACCAAGGTCAAGCACCCGATGGACGCCGGCCAGAAGGGTCAGAGGGGGATCGAATGGTGACCGGATCGCGCACCGACCTGCCCCGGCTCGTGGTGGCCGCTCCGGCGTCGGGTCACGGCAAGACCACCGTCGCCACGGGGCTCATGGCGGCGCTCCGGCGCAGGGGCCTGACGGTCTCCGGCCACAAGGTGGGCCCCGACTACATCGACCCGGGATACCACGAGCTCGCCACCGGGCGGCCGGGCCGCAACCTCGACCCGCACCTGGTCGGCGAGGACAGGATCGTCCCCCTCCTGCTGCACGGTGCCCAGGCAGAGCCGCGCCCGGCCGACGTCGCCGTGATCGAGGGCGTGATGGGCCTGTACGACGGCCAGATCGGGGGCGACGGCTTCTCCTCCACCGCCCACGTCGCCGGCCTCACCGACACCCCGGTCCTGCTGGTGGTGGACATCTCCCACGCCTCCCGGAGCATCGCGGCCGTGGTGCTGGGGATGGCGACGTTCGACCCGTCCGTCCGGATCGGCGGGGTGATCCTCAACAAGGCCGGGTCCGTCCGGCACTCGGACGAGGTGCGCCGCGCACTCGAGCCACTGGGGATCCCCGTCCTCGGCGTGCTCAGCCGTGACGACGAGGTCACCGCCCCGTCACGGCACCTCGGGTTGGTCCCGGCGGCAGAGCGACCCGGGGCGGCCGGCAGCCTCGACCACCTCGCGGATCGCCTGGCCGCCTCCGTGGACCTGGACGCGGTGATGCGACTGGCCCACACGGCGCCGGCGCTGTCCGGT
>NZ_JAALEE010000224.1:0-1668 GCF_014145265.1 Dietzia sp. CW19
CGCCGACGCGATCGACGCCACCGGGCAGGCCGTGGGCGTGCCCGTGTTCGCGGGTTCCCTCCGCTCGGCGCCCGACGAGCTGTTCGCCGCGCTCGGGACGCTCGACGCGCTGATCGTCACGGTCCTGGCCGCCGGCGGGACCACGCCCGGGGCGGTGAGCGCGGGCGGCGAGGACGAGACGTGGGACGTCGAACGGATCGCCGCGCTCGACATCCCGGTGCTCCAGGGGTTGTGCCTGACGTGGAGTCGGGAGGACTGGGAGGCCTCCGACGACGGCGTCAACCCTCTGGACTCGGCCAACCAGATCGCGATCCCCGAGTTCGACGGCCGGATCATCACCGCGCCGTTCTCCTTCAAGGAGATCGACGCCGACGGGCTGCCCCGGTACGTCGCCGATCCCGAACGCTGCGCCCGCGTCGCGGGGATCGCGGTCTCGCACGCGCGGCTGCGTCATGTGCCCGCGGCCGACCGCCGGATCGCCCTGGTGCTCTCGGCCTACCCGACCAAGCACTCCCGGATCGGCAACGCGGTCGGGCTGGACACCCCCGTCTCGACCATCCGCCTGCTGCGCCGCATGCGCGACGAGGGCTACGACCTGGGTCCGGCGGACGGGCCGGTCGCCCGGTTCCTCGACGTCGCCCACAGTGGCACCGACAGCACCTACGCCGACGACACCGCCGCCGGGGACGCCCTGATCCACGCCCTGATCGCCGCGGGCGGACAGGACGAGGAGTGGCTGACGAACGCCCAGCTCACCGACAGTCACGTGCGGATCTCCACCGACGACTACCTCACGTGGACGGCGGACCTTCCCGAGTCGCTGCGCTCGGAGATGGTCGAGGCCTGGGGGCAGGCGCCCGGACGGCTGTTCGTCAACGACGCCGGCGAGATCGTCCTGGCCACCATCCAGGCCGGCAATGTCGTCCTCTTGATCCAGCCGCCCCGCGGGTTCGGTGAGAACCCGGTGGCGATCTACCACGATCCCGAACTGGCGCCCTCGCACCACTACCTGGCCGCCTATCGGTGGCTCGCCCGGGGTTTCGGCGCCCACGCGCTGGTCCACATCGGCAAGCACGGTTCCCTGGAGTGGCTGCCGGGCAAGAACGCCGCGCTGTCGGCGTCATGCGCGACCGACGCGGCGATCGCCGACATGCCGTTGATCTACCCGTTCCTGGTCAACGACCCCGGGGAGGGCGCCCAGGCCAAGCGCCGCGCCCACGCCACGATCGTCGACCACCTGGTGCCGCCGATGGCCCGCGCCGAGTCCTACGGCGACATCGCCCGCCTCGAGCAGCTGCTGGACGAGTACGGCAACATCGCGTCCATGGACCCGGCCAAGCTGCCGGCCATCCGCGCGCAGATCTGGACCCTCATGCGGTCCGCGCACATGCACGAGGACCTGGGCCTGGAGCAGCAGCCCGGGGACGAGGAGTTCGACGACTTCCTGCTCCACGTCGACGGGTGGCTCTGCGAGATCAAGGACGTCCAGATCCGCGACGGACTCCACGTGCTGGGTCAGGCGCCGGACGGCGAGGCCCGGGTAAACCTGGTGCTCGCCATCCTGCGCGCCTCGCAGGTGTGGGGCGGCGAGTTCGGCGCCGTCCCCGGCCTGCGCCGCGCCCTCGGGCTGGGGGAGGACGCCCCGACCCACGAGGTCGACCGCGTGGA
>NZ_JAALEE010000225.1:0-2837 GCF_014145265.1 Dietzia sp. CW19
TGCCGGCCGGGCGGTCGGGACCCCCGCCGTCACGCCCCGTCGGGGAGCGCGGTGAAGTCCGCGGGCCGTCCCTCGGCGAACGCGGCCAGGGCCTCGGAGTTCGCGGGCCCGCCCATGAGTTCGGCGAAGCACTGGTTCTCGCGTTCACGCGCCTCGGCGATCTGGCGGGCCAGCGGCTCGACCATCGTCCGCTTGACCGCCCGCAGACTCGAGATCGGCAGCCTCGCCAGGCGCGTGGCGTGCTCGGTGGCCACCGTGAGTAGCTCCTCTGCAGGACACAGACGCCACACCAGGCCCATCTCGTGGGCCTCGGCGGCGCTGATCCACTCGGAGGACAGCAACACCCAGGCGGCGTTCTGACGACCCACGAGCCGAGGGAGCAGGTAGCTCGAGGCGGCCTCCGGCGCCACCCCGAGGCTGGTGAAGGGGCACTTGAGGCGGGCGTCGTCGGCCATGAAGGCAAGATCGGCGAACCCGATCACGGTCGTGCCGATCCCGAGGCCGAGCCCGTTGATCGCCAGGACCAGGGGCTTGTCGAACGCGGCCAGGGCGTCGATCAGGCCGATGAACCCGTGCTCACCGGGGACGAAGTCGGGATTGGTGACCCGCTCGGCCATCTCGACCAGGTCGGTCCCGGCACTGAACGCCCGGCCCTGCCCGGTGAGCAGCACCACCGCCACCGTCGGATCGGCCGACGCCTCGTGCAGCGCGACGGTGAGCGCGTCGTACAGCCCCTCGTCGAACGCGTTGAGCGCCTCCGGTCGCGCGAGCGTCAGTGTGCGGACCCGGTCGGCGTCCCGCACCTGTAGCGGCGATGTCCCCTCCCCGGCCACGGCGAGATCAGGCGCCGGCCGCGGGCGCGTCGAGGTAGACGGACTTGACCTCGGTGTACTGCGCCAGGCCCTCGGGGCCGAACTCGCGGCCGACCCCCGATGCCTTGAAACCGCCGAACGGGGCCGAGAAGTCCATCGTGTACGTGTTGACCCCGTAGGTCCCGGTGCGGACCCGGCGGGCCACGCCCAGCCCCGCCTCCCGGTCCGCCGTCCACACCGTGCCCGCCAGTCCGTACTCCGAGTCGTTGGCGATGCGGACGGCGTCGTCGACGTCGTCGTACGCGATCACCGACAGGACCGGCCCGAAGATCTCCTCCTGGGCGATCCGCATGGAGTTGTCGACCCCGGCGAACACGGTCGGCTGGACGTACCAGCCGGTGTCCAGACCGTCCGGGCGGCCGGTCCCGCCGGTGAGGAGCTGGGCGCCTTCCTGCTGCCCGAGCTCGATGTAGGAGGACACGCGCTCCTGCTGCCTCTGCGCCACCATCGGCCCGATCTCCGTGGCGGGATCCAGCGGGTCACCGACGACCATCGACCCGATCCCCTCGGCCAGTGCCCGGGCGACCTCGTCGTGCCGCTCCCGGCTCACCAGGATCCGGGTCTGCGCCACGCACGCCTGCCCCGAGTTCATGACGCCCAGGAATTTGATCCCCTCGACCACACTCGCCAGGTCGGCGTCGTCCAGCACGATCGCCGCGGACTTGCCCCCGAGCTCCAGCGAACACCGCTTGAGCTGCTCGCCGCAGATCGCCCCGATCTTCCGGCCCGCCGCGGTGGACCCGGTGAAGGCCACCTTGTCGACCCCGGGGTGACGCACCAGGTGCTCCCCCACCTCGCGGCCGCCGGCCACGATGCTCACCACGCCCGCCGGCACCCCGGCCTCGATCAGCAGCTCACCCAGCAGGTAGGTGTCGAGCGGGGTCTCGGGGGCCGGCTTGATCACGATCGTGCAGCCGGTGAGCAGCGCCGGGATCAGCTTGGACAGCACGGTGAACTGGGGGACGTTCCACGGCGGGATCGCCGCGACCACGCCCACCGGCTCGTGGCGGACCAGCACCTCCCCGCCGAGCACGCCCGGCCGGGTCTCCTCCCACGGGAACTCGCGGGCGATGTTGACGAACGCCTCGATCTGCATCCACGGGGCGGGGGCCTGGGCCAGCTTGCTGAACGAGATCGGTGACCCCATCTCGGTGGAGATCAGGGTCGCCATGTCGTCCAGCCGTGCGGCGTAGAGGGCCGAGAGACGGGCAACCACCTCGATCCGCTCCTGGGGACTCATCCGCGGCCACGGACCCGAGTCGAACGCCTCCCGCGCCGCGGCCACGGCGGCGTCCATGTCGGCGACCGAGCCCTCCGGGACGCGGGCGACCATCTCCTCGGTGTGGGGACTGATCACCTCGATGACGCTGTCCGTCGCGGGAGAGCGCCACTCGGTGCCGATCAGAAAGGCGTCGCGGTCGAGGGAGGTGGTCATGGGCGGTCTCCTGGGTGTCACTGGGTGGGCTCCTGTCGCAACGGACGCGCGAACAGACACCTGTCTACTGTAGGACCCCCGCCGCACTCGGGGTGCGTTTTCGAGAACGCGTTCCAGTGTGGTGTGCCGGCCCCCGGGGGATCGTGGGGTCCCCGGCGTCGGAGCCCCTCGGGCTCCCCGGCGTCGAGTCGCTCGGTCTCACCCCTCGGCATCGCCCCTCAGCAGCGCCCCTCAGCGGTCGAGCTGGAGCCTCCGCCATGTCGCGACCGTGAGCGCGGTGGAGACCAGCGGGATCACCCCGACCAGGGCGAGCTGCAGCGGCGACACCCCGCTGCCGCCGCTCATCGCCCACAGCGTCGGGGCGGCGAACGGCATCCATCCGCCGGCGCCGACGAGGACGCCGACCTGCGCCACGATGACGATCGCTATCGTCGCCGCGACCCCCGCGAGCGTCGATCGCGTCACGGTCGTGACCCAGGCGACGGGAGTGACGATCGCACTCGTCAACACCCGAGCGCGGTCTGACGCGC
>NZ_JAALEE010000226.1:0-1916 GCF_014145265.1 Dietzia sp. CW19
CCGGCGCGCCCCCGCGGGCTCCGCGTCACCCGCCACGCGGCCCGCTGCGGGGATCGAGACTGGCACACTCGCCGAGGCGGCCTCGGAGGGCGGCACCCGATGGCCCGGACTGGACGCCCGCGAGGAGTTCCTCCGCGTCAACAACGCCGCGTTCTCGTGGCACCCGGAGCAGGGCGGATGGACCCGCGCCCAGCTCGATGAGCGACTGGCTGTGGAGTGGGTGGACCCCGGGGCGATCTTCCTGGCCGTCGACACCACGGGTCCGGTGCCCCGGCTCGCGGGCTTCCACTGGACCAAGACGGTGAGCGAGCCCGGTTCCCCCGTGGAGGGCGAGGTCTACGTCGTGGCGGTCGACCCGTCCGACCAGGGGCGCGGGCTCGGAGGGCTGCTCACCTCGCTGGGGGTAGCGCACCTGGAGGGTCCGGTGGGTGCGGAGTCGGTCGTCCTCTACGTGGAGGGTGACAACGCGGCGGCCATCCGGACCTACGAGAAGCTCGGATTCACCGTCGAGCACCGCGATGTGACCTACGCCTCGGCGTGAGACCCCCGTCCGGGACCTCGGAGGTCGGCGATCACCCCAGGTGGGGGCGCCGTACGAATCCCCCGAGAGGTCATAACCGTGACGCATCCACTGAGTTCATCTCTCGTTCATCTCGACCGGCGAGACCGTTCATATCGGACCCTTAGGTTCTGTGCTCGTCGGGTCTCGGTATCGGCCCGGCTTTGTGTTGCAGTCGCCAAAGACGTGTTCGGGGGGCTATCCGCCGGACGAACCAAGGAGATTCAGTGAACCTCAAGCGCACCGGTGCTCTTCTCGGCCTCACCGCCCTCACGGCGGTCGGGCTCGCCGCCTGCTCGGATGACAACACCGGAAGCGGTGACACCGCGGCGCAGAGTGTCTCCGACGCGGAATGCGCGGGCAAGGAGACCCTGACCGCGTCGGGGTCCTCCGCCCAGAACAACGCCATGACGATCTTCGCCAACTCCTACGCCATGAGCTGCGAGGGTCAGACGCTGAACTACAACTCCAACGGCTCCGGCGCCGGCGTGAGCGAGTTCACCGGCGGGATCACGGACTTCGGTGGATCCGATTCCCCGCTCAAGGATGCCGACTACGCGGCGGCCGAGGAGCGGTGCGACTCCGAGGCGTGGCACATCCCCGCCGTCTTCGGCCCGATCGCCGTGGCCTACAACCTCGACGGCGTCGAGCTGAAGCTCTCCGGCCCCACCCTCGCCAAGATCTTCAACGGTGAGATCACCACGTGGAACGACCCGGCGATCGCCGAGGAGAACGAGGGCACGGACCTCCCGGACGAGCCCATCACCGTGATCTTCCGGTCGGACGAGTCCGGCACGACCGACAACTTCCAGAAGTACCTGGAGGCGGCGTCGGAGGGTGCGTGGACGCAGGGCGCCGGCAAGACCTTCACCGGTGGTGTCGGCGAGGGCGCCCGCGGCAACGAGGGTGTCTCGGGTGCCATCGGGCAGACCCCGGGGACCATCACGTACACCGAGTGGTCGTACGCGAAGAACCAGGACCTCTCGATGGTCAAGGTCATCACCCCGGCGGACCCGGAGGGCGTCGAGCTCAACGCCGAGACCTCGGGTGTGACCATCGACTCGGCGCGGCTCCAGAACGAGGGCACCAACGACCTCGTCATCGACACCTCGTCGTTCTACGTCCCCGAGGCCGCCGGCGCCTACCCCATCATCCTCCCCACCTACGAGATCGTCTGCTCCTCGTACGCGGATCCGGAGACCGCCGCGGCCGTCCGGTCGTTCCTCAACATCGCGGTGGCCGAGGACGTCCAGGCACAGCTCGAGGACGAGGGCTACATCCCCGTGCCCGACGCCTTCCGCGAGCAGCTCCTGACCGCCATCTCCGAGATCTCCTGATGCACCGGGTCACCGGCCCA
>NZ_JAALEE010000226.1:1992-16253 GCF_014145265.1 Dietzia sp. CW19
TCCCCCGAGCGACTGAAGGTCCCATGACAGTTCACGAATCCGTCGACCGGAACACCGGGCAGTCCGGCGGGCTCCCCGGCAGCTCGGGGTCGGTGCCGGATACGGAGAAGGGCGCCAAGGGCGACCTCCTCGAGGGCCGGTCCTCGCAGAAGGCGGACGCGGTGTTCCGGGGCGTCACGGTGGCGGCCGGCGCCGTCATCGTCGCTCTCATCGCCCTGATCGCGATCGTCCTGGTCATGCAGGCGACGCCCTCCCTCCTGGCGAACAACGTCAACTTCCTCACGTCGTCCGAGTGGAACACGAGCGATCCGGACAACATGCGGTTCGGCATCCTCGACATGTTCAGGGTGACCGTGCTGAGCTCGCTCTTCGCGTTGTTCCTCGCCGTTCCGGTGTCCATCGGCATCGCGACGTTCCTCGTGCAGTACGCACCGGCCCGGCTGTCGAGGTCGCTGTCGGCGCTCATCGACCTGCTCGCGGCGGTCCCGTCGATCATCTACGGCATGTGGGGCCTGATCGTGCTCGGGCCGTTGTTGGTCCCGTTGTCCACGTGGCTCAACGAGAACCTCGGATGGATCTTCCTCTTCGGCGACGGCAACGTGTCGATCGCCGGCGGCGGGACCATCTTCACCGCCGGGGTGGTCCTGGCGATCATGATCCTGCCGATCATCACCTCGATGTCGCGCGAGACCATCCGCCAGACCCCCTCGCTCCACCAGGAGGCCGCCCTCGCCCTGGGCGCCACCAAGTGGGAGAAGATCCGGATGACGTGCTTCCCCTACGCCAAGTCCGGCATGATCGCGGGCTCCATGCTCGCGCTCGGCCGGGCGCTCGGCGAGACCGTCGCGGTCCTCATCATCCTGCGGGCCGCGAGCGCCCCCGGCACGCTGTCGCTCTTCGACGGCGGCTTCACGTTCGCCTCCAAGATCGCGTCGGGCGCGGCCGAGTTCAACCACCCGCTGCCGACCGGTGCCTACATCGCGGCGGGTCTCGTGCTCTTCATCCTCACCTTCTTCGTCAACCTCATCGCACGCTCCGTGTCCGGTGGAAAGGTCAACGGCTGATGACACAGGCAACTCCCGACCTCGCCAAGCCCGCCAAGCCGTCGGACACGTTCCTGCCGATCGCCGGCAGCCGCAGGATCAAGGACAGGGCGGCGACGGTGATCTTCTCGCTGTGCTTCGTGCTGGCCGTCATCCCGCTGGTGGCGCTGCTCTACAAGGTGATCGAGTCCGGTATCCCCGCGGTCATCAACCCCACCTGGTGGACGAACTCGTTCTTCCTCGTCTCCCCGTCCTCGATGGGTGGCGGTGTGGGGCACGCCATCTACGGCAGCCTCGTCCAGGCGATCATCGCCGCGGTCATCTCGATCCCGCTGGGGGTGGCGGCGGGCATCATGCTGGTCGAGTACCCCGAGTCGAGGCTGGCCAAGCCGACCACCTTCATGGTCGACGTGCTCGCGGGCGTGCCCTCGGTCGTGGCCGCCATCTTCATCTTCGGGGTCTGGGTTTCGGTGCTGAGGTTCCAGCTCAGCGCGTTCGCGGTGAGCCTGGCGCTGGTGTTGCTCATGCTGCCGCTGATCGTGCGCTCCACCGAGGAGATGCTCAAGCTCGTCCCGGACGAGCTCCGTGAGGCGTCCTACGCGCTCGGCGTGCCCAAGTGGAAGACCATCGTCAGCATCGTGGTCCCGACCGCGCTGTCGGGCATGATCTCCGGGGTCTTCCTCTCGATCGCCCGGGTGATGGGCGAGACCGCCCCGGTACTGATCCTCGTGGGGTACACGGCGAGCTTCAACTACAGCCTCTTCGAGGGCAACATGGCCTCGCTGCCGCTGCTGATCTTCAACCAGCTCTCGAACCCGACGGAAGCCGGCCAGTACCGGATCTGGGGCGCCGCCCTCACCCTGATCATCATCATCGCGCTGGCGAACGTCCTCGCCACGTTCGCCTCCAAGGCGCTCGCGCCGAAGACTAAGTAAGGACCCTGTCATGGCCAAGCGACTCGACCTCGAGAACGTCGACATCTTCTACGGTGACTTCCACGCCGTGAAGGACGTCGACCTCCACGTCCCCCCGCGCTCGGTGACCGCGTTCATCGGCCCGTCCGGCTGCGGCAAGTCCACCGTGCTCCGCTCGCTCAACCGCATGCACGAGGAGATCGCGGGCGCGTACGCCACGGGATCCATCAAGCTCGACGGCGTGGACATCTACGACAAGAAGGTGGACCCCGTCGCCGTCCGACGGACCATCGGCATGGTGTTCCAGCGGCCCAACCCGTTCCCGACGATGTCGATCAAGGAGAACGTCACCGCCGGCCTCAGGCTCCAGGGCGTCAGGAACAAGAAGACCCTGGACGAGGTGGCCGAGAAGTCGCTGCGCGGCGCCAATCTGTGGAACGAGGTCAAGGATCGACTGGACAAGCCGGGCGGGGGGCTCTCCGGCGGTCAGCAGCAGCGCCTGTGTATCGCCCGCGCGATCGCCATCGAGCCCCAGGTCCTGCTCATGGACGAGCCCTGCTCCGCGCTCGACCCCATCTCCACCCTCGCGGTGGAGGACCTCATCGCCGAGCTCAAGAGCGAGTTCACCATCGTGATCGTGACGCACAACATGCAGCAGGCGGCGCGCGTGTCCGATCAGACCGCGTTCTTCTCGCTCGAGGCCACCGGCATGCCGGGCCAGCTGGTAGAGGTCAACTCGACGGAGAAGATCTTCTCGAACCCGGACCACAAGCAGACCGAGGACTACGTCTCCGGCCGATTCGGCTGAGCCGCCGGATACAGCCGAGCGCCCCGGTACCCGCCCACGAGGCGGGTACCGGGGCGCTCGTCGTCGCGGCCCGGCCGGCTGTCAGCTGGGTCCGGATTTCCCCGGGTCGTCCCCCGAGACGCGGTGCGTCAACGACCTGTCGGTCTCGTTGAAGCGGCGGACCAGCTCCTCGTTGGAGGCGGAGGAGTGCTCGGGATCGTCCTCCGCCAGGGTGGCGTACTCGCCGGTGGCGAGGAAGATCACGCGCTGCGCCACCTCCACCGCGTGGTCCGCGAACCGCTCGTAGTAGCGACCGAGGAGGGTGACGTCGACCGCCGACGCCACTCCCCACTTCCACTCGCGCACGGTGAGCAGGGTGAACAGGTGGCGGCGGAGGTCGTCGACGGCGTCGTCCTGCTGGGCCAGGGTGGCGGCCTGCTCGGCGTCCCGGTTGAGCAGCACCTCGGTGGCGGACCGGCCGAGCGAGACCGCGACGCGGCCCATCTCGGCGAAGTACCCGTTGACGGGCTCCGGGAGCACGCTCTCCGGATGCCTCCGACGGACGATCTTGGCGACGTGCCCTGCCAGCGTGCCCATCCGGGTGAGGTCCTGGACGAGCTGGATGGAGGTGACCACCTGCCGGAGATCACGGGCGACCGGCGCCTGGAGGGCCAGGAGCGCGAACCCGCGTTCCTCGTTCTCGGTCGCCAGCCGGGACATCTCCGTCGAGGACTGGAGAACCCTCTCGGCGGCCACGAGGTCGACCTGGAGGAGGGCGTGGGTCGCCAGCTCCATGTCGTCGGTGGCGAGGGAGCACATCCGGGCCATCGAGGTGGCCAGATCCGCGAGTTCTTCAGAGTAGACGAGACGCATGTGAACCAGCATACGGGCATGTCAACCGCACTATCGATACCGGCGATGAACGGCCGATGAACAGGGGGACACGTCATCCGCGCCGGTGCCGGAGGCGCCGGTTCAGCCGCCCGAGTTCTCCGCGTCCGCACCCTCGAGAGCCACCGCGTCGTCCTCCGGATCGTCCAACCACCCCTCGGGCAGGAGAACCCGGGAGGGCGATCCCTGGCGGCCGCGCGGGCCGTACCCGTCCGCGGGGAAGGGCTCGTCGGCGGGGAGATCGGCGAGCATCTCCGCGAGGTCGTCCAGGGTGCGGACGGCTGCCAGGGCCACCCGCTTGCCCGAGCCGGCAGGGAACCCCCGCAGGTACCACGCCACGTGTTTGCGGATGTCGCGCATGCCCTTGTTCTCACCGTGGTGTTCGGCGAGGAGTTCGCCGTGGCGGTACATGATGCGGCCGACCTCGCCGAGCGTGGGCGGGGCCGGTGCCTCGCGCCCGTCGAGGGTGGCGGCGAGCTCGGAGAAGAGCCACGGCCGGCCCAGACAGCCCCGGCCGATCACGACGCCCTCGCACCCGGTCTGCTCCCGCATCCGGACGGCGTCCTCGGCGGAGAAAATGTCGCCGTTGCCCAGCACCGGGACATCAGAGACCTCGCCGATGTGCTCGACCAGGCGGGAGATCTGCGACCAGTCCGCCTCGCCGGAGTACCGCTGGGCGGCGGTCCGTGCGTGCAGGGCGACGGCCCTGGCGCCCTCGTCGACGGCGATGCGGCCGGCGTCGAGATGGGTGTGGTGCTCGTCGTCGATCCCCACCCGCATCTTCACCGTGACCGGGATATCGGTGCCCTCGGTGGCCCGGACCGCCGCTGCGACGATGGAGCGGAACAGCCGCCGCTTGTAGGGGATCGCCGACCCGCCGCCGCGTCGGGTGACCTTGGGGACCGGGCACCCGAAGTTGATGTCGATGTGGTCCGCCAGGTCCTCGTCGACGATCATCTTGGCGGCCGCGTAGGTGTACTCGGCGTCCACCGTGTACAGCTGCAGGCTGCGCGGGGACTCGTCGGGCGCGAACGTGGCCATGTGCAGAGTTCCCGGCTGGCGTTCGACGAGCGCCCGCGCCGTCACCATCTCGCAGACGTAGAGCCCGGACACCGAACCCTGCTGCTCACGTTCGAGTTCGCGGCACAGCGTGCGGAAGGCGACATTGGTGACGCCCGCCATCGGCGCCAGGACGACCGGTGAGGCGAGCTCGAGGGGGCCGATGCGCAGGGCGGGCCCGCCGGTGGCGGTGGGTGCGGACATGATCCGAGTGTCCCAGCGCGGGGCGGGCCAGGTCCAATGGGGGCGCCCTGTGCCGCCCGGCCGATCGTGGTGCCCCCAGTCGGGCTCGAACCGACGACCTGCGGATTAAAAGTCCGTAGCTCTACCAACTGAGCTATAGGGGCGTCGGTCACGATACCGTCCCCGTTCGCGCCGACGGGCGTCGGCTCGGGCGTGGTTGGTTTAGACGTCTGCTGGGCCGTGCCCTAAACTCGAACCCGCTGCGGCCCGGCGATCCCGGACGTGGCGTACGCCCCCTTCGTTTAGCGGCCTAGGACACCGGCCTTTCACGCCGGCAGCGCGGGTTCGAATCCCGTAGGGGGTACGAGGTCAGGAGTCCCGGTCACCGTTCGTCGGCGGCCGGGACTTCTCTCGTCTCGGGGCCCGTCCGGACCCGTTCCGAGCTGCCCTGGAACCACCGCCGGTCCCGCGATTTGCGTCCGGCGTGGGCGTCGATTACTGTTCTGTCTCGTGCGAAAAGCACGGCCCTGTGGCGCAGTTGGTTAGCGCGCCGCCCTGTCACGGCGGAGGTCGCGGGTTCGAGTCCCGTCAGGGTCGCAGGAGACAACCGGCGCATTCGGTTTACCGGATGCGCCGGTGGTCTTATGGCCAGGTAGCTCAGTTGGTACGAGCGTCCGCCTGAAAAGCGGAAGGTCGTCGGTTCGATCCCGACTCTGGCCACCGAGAGCGCAGCGCGCCGGAGGGTTTCCCTCCGGCGCGTTCGTCGTTTCGGGGAACCCCCGTCGGTCGTTATAGCGTGGACGCCATGCCATCGACTGCCACCGAGGTCCGTGACGTGCCGGACAGGTCCCGTACAGGAACCCGGTGGGGGATAGTCGCCGCGGTCAGCGGCCTGGTCGGGATCCTCCTCGCGATCATCGTCCCGCTGCTCCCGGTCACCCAGACCACCTCGACGATCAGCTGGCCGGAGGCCGGGACCCTCGACCCCGTGACGGCGCCCCTCGTGGCCTACTACCCGCTCGACCTGGCGGTGGACGTCCCGTGCGCGGCGGTGGGGGAGCTCCGGGACCAGGGCCGTGAGGACGGGGTGCTCGTGTCCACGGCGCCCCGTCAGGCGGGAGAGAACGCGGGCGCGCGTGCGCTCGTGGTGTCCGTGGCCGGCCCCACCGTCGAGGTGCGCAGCCGGAACGTGCTGGTCGCGGCCGCCCCCACTGACGCGGTCGCCTCACCCGGGGCGTGCTCGGTGATCCGCGTCGTGGCCGACTCCGGTTCGATCGGCGCGGAGTTCGTCGGTCTCGCCTCGGACGACGGGGAGGTGGGCGGGCGGATCGACCAGGATCTGCGGCCGCAGGTCGTCGGGGTCTTCACTGATCTGCAGGGGCCGGCGCCCGAGGGGATGTCCGTCGACATCACCGTCGACTCCCGCTACACCACGCAGGCGACCGTGATCAAGCAGATCGCGATCGTGGTCGGGATCCTCGCGATCGTCGTGGCGCTGGTCGCCCTGCACCGACTCGACCTGCGCGACGGACGCGTCGGACGACGGGTGCTGCCGCGCGGGTGGTGGAAGCCCCGTCCCCTGGACCTGGTGGTCGTGGCCACGCTCCTGGTCTGGCACGTCATCGGGGCCAACACGGCGGATGACGGATACATCCTCACCGAGGCGCGTGCCGCCGTCTCGAGCGGCTACATGCCGGAGGTGTTCCGGTACTACGGCGCCCCGTACGCGCCGTTCGGGATGCCGTACTACCTCTACACGGCGATCAGTTCCGTCACCGTGGGCAGTATGTGGCTCCGGCTACCGGCATTGCTGCTGGGCATCGCGTCGTGGATGCTGCTCTCCCGCGAGGTGATCCCGCGACTGGGCATCGCCGCCCGCCGCGCCTCGGCCGTCCGGTGGAGTACCGCCGCGGTGTTCCTCGCGTTCTGGCTCACCTACAACAACGGGCTGCGCCCCGAGCCGATCGTGGCCTTCGGCGTGCTGGCCACCTGGGTCTCCCTCGAGCGGGCGCTCGCGACCGGGCGGCTGCTTCCCGCGGCCACCGGCTTCATCATCGGCGGGCTCACGCTGTCCGCCGCGCCCACGGGCACCTTCTGCATCGCGGCGATCATCGCGGCCTCCCGGCCGCTGTTGCTGCTGGTGATCCGGCGGGCCCGGCGCGACGGCTGGATCCCGACGGTGGCGCCGATGCTGGCCGCCGGTCTCGGCGTGCTGCACCTGATCTTCCTGGACCAGCCCCTGGTGACCACGCTGCAGTCGTCGGCGCTGCTCGGCGACGTCGGCCCCACCGGACGCTGGTTCGAGGAGGTGTGGCGGTACGAGTGGCTCATGAACCCGACTCCGGACGGGTCCCTGGCCCGGCGGTTCGCGGTCCTGGCGATGTTCCTGTCCCTGATCACGTGCGCCGCGATCCTGTTCCGCAAGGGGCGGATCCCCGGCGTGGCCGTGGGCCCCGCCCGCCGGATCGTGGGTCTTGCCGCCATGTCGATCGCGTTCATGGCGCTCAACCCCACCAAGTGGACCCACCACTTCGGTGCGTTCGCCACGATCGGCGCCGCACTGGCGGCACTGGTGACCATGGCCGTCCTGCCGGCGGCCACACGGTCGCTGCGCAACCGGATGCTGTTCCTCGCGGCGGTGTTCTTCGTCCTGGCCCTGAGCTTCACCTCCACCAACGGCTGGTGGTACATCTCGATCTACGGCATCCCGTGGGGTGGCGTGCAGCCCTCGATCGCGGGGATCACGTTCTCCTCGGTGTTCCTCGGGCTGATGCTCGTCGCCCTCCTGCTCGCGCTGGTCCTCCACTACCGGGAGCCGTTCGTGCGGCCCACGGGGTCGGGGCCCGCCGAGACCGACCGCGGGCCGGTCGTCCGGGTCCTGCGTGAGGTCTCCCACGCCCCACTCGGGCTCGCGGCGGCCCTCGTCGTCGTCGTCATCGTGGCCTCCATGGCCGCCGCGGTCCGCAACCAGTACCCCGCCTACTCGGTCGGTCTGCAGAACCTGCGGGTGTTGTCCGGTAAGCCGTGCGGTATCGCCGACACGGTGCTCGCCGAGCCCGACGCGAACGCGGGACTGCTCGCCCCGGTGGGTGACCCCCGTGACCAGCTCGAGGCGGGCGCGCAGCCGGTGGAGTTCATCCCCGACGGCATCCCCACCGACCTCACCGCCACCCAGGCCGTGGACACCGACACCCCGGGCACCGGGGAGGACTCCGACGCCACCGCCACCACCGCCGGCACCGAGGGCGGGGTGCGCGCGGGGGAGGGCATCAACGGCAGTCACGCCGTCCTGCCCTTCGGTCTCGACCCGGCCCGCGTCCCCGTGCTCGGCAGCTACCAGACCGGCCCGCAGTTCAACGCCGAGACCACCACGGACTGGTACCGGCTCCCCGAACGGGACGAGGAGAGCCCGCTCATCACGATCGCGGTGGCCGGCTCGTTCGCGCCGGACGCGATCCGCGTGGAGTTCGCCACCGCAGCCGACCGGTTCGAGCCGGCCGGTTCGGTCCTGCCCGTCGACATCGGCCCGGCGCCGTCCTGGCGGAACCTGCGCGTGCCCGTCGACACCCTGCCCACCGACGCCACGGCGATCCGGCTCGTGGTGCGCGACCTGGACCCGGACCCGTCGCGGTGGATCGCGTTCACCCCGCCGCGCATGCCGGAACTGGTGACCATGCAGGAGCTCGTCGGTGACTCCCGCCCGGTGCTCCCCGACTGGGCGGTGGCCTTCCACACCCCGTGTCTGCGACCGTTCGAGGAGTACGCCGGTATCCACGAGCTGCCCGAGTACCGGGTCCTGCCGGATCGCGACCTCGCGGTGAGTTCCACCAACACCTGGCAGGCGTGGGACGGTGGCGGGCCCCTCGGGTTCATCGAGTTGCTCCTGGCCGGCGAGACCGTGCCGACCTATCTGGAGCACGACTGGTCACGGGACTGGGGTTCGCTGGTGCGGTACGAGCCGTTGGTGCCCGCGGCCCGGGAGGCGACCATCGACCACGGTGAGGCCGTACGGTCGGGGCTGTGGAACGGGGGACCGCTCGCCAGATGACCGGCTAGCATCGGCCCCGGAGACTTTTTACAAGGAAGTCCAAGTATCCCCTGACGCAGACTGGAGACGAATGATGTCCGTGACCGAGAAGCAGTTCGAGAACATCCTGGTGGAGCAGACCGACCGTGTCGCGGTGATCACGCTCAACCGCCCCAAGGCGCTCAACGCGCTGAGCAGCGGTATGGAGAAGGAGGTCGTCGAGGCGGTCGAGGGCCTCGACTCCGATCCGGGCGTCGGCTGCATCGTCATCACCGGTTCCGAGAAGGCGTTCGCCGCCGGCGCCGACATCAAGGAGATGAAGGACAAGAGCTACCCGGGCATCTACCTCGAGCGCTTCTTCGGCGACTGGAAGCGACTCACCGCCGCGCGCACGCCGATCATCGCGGCCGTGTCCGGGTTCGCCCTCGGCGGCGGGTGCGAGCTGGCCATGATGTGCGACATGATCATCGCCGGTGACAACGCCAAGTTCGGCCAGCCCGAGATCACCCTCGGCGTCATCCCGGGCATGGGCGGCTCGCAGCGGCTCACGCGCGCGGTGGGCAAGGCCAAGGCCATGGACCTGTGTCTCACCGGCCGACAGATGGACGCGGACGAGGCGGAGCGCTCCGGCCTGGTCACCCGCGTCGTCCCCGCCGCGGACCTGCTCGACGAGACCATGAAGGTCGCCGGGACGATCGCCTCGATGAGCAAGACCACCGCCATCGCGGCGAAGCAGGCGGTCAACCGGTCCTTCGAGACCACGCTCGAGGAGGGGCTGCTCGCGGAGCAGAACGCCTTCTACGCGCTCTTCGCCACCGAGGACCAGACCGAGGGGATGTCGGCGTTCGCCGAGAAGCGGAAGCCCGAGTGGCGCCGCTGAGGGACCAGCCCACGCACGGGCATCTCGCCGGGGGCGGTGGCGTGAGCGGGGACGCCCGCCGCGCCCCCGGTGAGCCCCTGCCCGTGTTGGTCCTCACCGGTTACCTGGGTGCCGGCAAGACCACGCTGCTCAACCACCTGCTGTCCGGCACGCCGGGCCTGCGCATCGGCGCGATCGTCAACGACTTCGGCGAGATCGACGTGGACGCCACGTCGGTCGCGGGGCGCGTGGACTCCATGATCTCGTTGGCCAACGGGTGTGTCTGCTGCGAGGTCGACGCGAGCGAGCTGGGAGACACCCTGGCCGGTCTGGCCGACCCCGAGCACGGGCTCGACCTGGCGGTGATCGAGGCCAGCGGGCTGGCGGAGCCGGCGATCCTGTCGCGGATGGTCCACGAGGTGCCGCGCGAGGTGGTGCGGCACGCGGGGATGATCCAGGTCGTCGACGCCGAAGGGCTCGACGACGCCCTGGCGCGGCACCCGAGGTTGGCGGCGCACCTGGCTGAGGCTGACCTCGTGGTGGTCAACAAGTGCGACCTCGTGGACCGCAGACGATTCGACCGCATCCGCGAGACGATCCGCCGCCACGCCCCCCGGGTCGCTGTGCTGCCCGCCGTCCGGGCGGCCGTGCCGACGGGTCTCCTGCTGGGGATGGAGCCGGACCGGGACACCGCCGCCGAGTCAGTGGACGGCCGGGGGCCGTCGGACGGCCGTGCCCACCCGCACGACCACGACCATCTCCACGACGGCTACCGGGCGTTCACCGTGATCCCGTCCGGGCCCCTCCACCCCCGCCGGTTCCTGTCCGCGCTCGCCTCGCCGCCGTCCGGTGCCTACCGCGCCAAGGGCACGGTGACCCTGGCCACCGCCGAGGGGCCGCGCCGGTACGAGGTGGCCCTGGTGGGACGCCGGGTCGAACTCCGCGCCGGAGGCGACGGTACGGAGGGGCTCGTGGTGATCGGCGTGGATCTCGACGACGACGAGGTCACGCACTTCCTCGACCGGGCCGTGCTGGCCGCGGGGGAGGCCGTCGACGCGGACGCCGCGCTGGGCCTGCACCCGTACCTGGTCGGGGACCCGGACTCCAGCGATGTCGAGGAGTGGATCTACGACGAACAGCGCGTGGCACCCCTCACCGGAGCGGCCGCGATGCTGGCGGATCCCGAGGATCCCGAGGCATTCGATCCAGCATTCACGCCCTGAGTGCGTTCGGGGGCGCGACACCGGCCTGGCTACCCCCGCGTAGATCGGCCGGTAGTCCTCCGGTCCGGTCGGCGCGGGCCCGATCACGTGCGTATAGTGGCGCTGACGACGGTGATGTGTGGCACTCGCGGGGGGATTTCCCCGGCTCGCGGTGGGGGTATGCCACGGACGTGGGAGGAGACCTCATGGACGAGGAGAATACCGGCCGTGGTGGAGCCGCAGGTGGCGCGGGCGAAGCCCAGCGACGCAGGCGCGATCTGGCCTCCGTGCGCAGCGCGATCTCGGCCCTGCGCGAGGCCACAGGGATCCCGGTGACCATCGGCGGCGTGGTCGGCGAGGGTCACACACTCGTGCTGTCGGAGTCGCTGGGGATGCGGACTTCGGCGATGAAGGATCTCATGATCCACTACGGCGCCGGGGTCGGCGGCCGGGTCATGGCGACCGGTAAGCCGGTCGGTGTGGCCGATTACCCGCGCGCCGGGGTGATCACCCACGAGTACGACCTGCCCGTGCTGTCCGAGGGACTGCGCTCCATGGCGGCGATCCCGGTCGTGGTGGGAAAGGACGTCCGTGCGGTCCTCTACGCGGGCGTGCACTCCTCGGTCCGTTTCGGCGAGAAGGTCCTCAACCAGATGGCGGCCACGGCCCGCGCCCTCGAGCAGGAGATCGCGGTCAACGACGCCCTCGCGGCCCGGGGCGCGGCCCCGATGGGCCCGGGAGCGGGTGAGGGGCGCTGGGACGACGTCCTGTCCAACGAGCGCATGCGCGACACCCATGCCCGGCTGCGGATGCTGGCCTCCCGGACCGAGGACCCGGACGTGCGTGCCGAGCTCGAACGGATCTGCGCCGAGATGGTCTCCCCGCCGCCGGAGATGCCCACGGCACGCCTGTCGCGCCGCGAGCTCGACGTGTTGGCCTGCGTCGCGCAGGGCAAGACGAACATCGAGACGGCCGCCGACATGGGGATCGGTGCGGAGACGGTGAAGAGCTACCTGCGCTCGGTCATGCGCAAACTCGATGCGCACACCAGATTCGAGGCGGTCAACGCGGCGCGTCGGATGGGCGTTCTGCCCTGACCCCCGGGGCGGCTGCACGCTCGGGCACGGCGGTTCGGGGACAGCGGAGCGGCTCGGGCACAGGAGAGCGGCTCTGGCACTGCGGCCGGGGTCCGGGAGCTCCGGATTAATCAGCCGCGATCGGCGCCGCGCTCGCCGCCGGGAACCCAGAGGACGTCGCCCTCCGGATTGGCCACCCGTCCCAGGACGAACAGAAGGTCCGACAGGCGGTTGAGATACTTGGCCGGCAGCACGGACGTGGTCTCGGGGTATGCCTCGACGGCGGCCCAGGCGGCTCGCTCGGCGCGCCTCACCACCGTCCGGGCGACGTGCAGGTGGGCGGCGCCGGGGGTTCCACCGGGCAGGATGAACGAGGTCAGGTCGGCGAGTTCGGCGTTGAACTCGTCGATCCACCCCTCCAGTCGCTCGATGTAGGACTGCTCGATCCGCAACGGGGGGTACTCGGGGGCCTCGACAACAGGAGTGGAGAGGTCGGCCCCGGCGTCGAAGAGGTCGTTCTGTACGACCCGGAGCACGGAGGCGATGCGGCTGTCGAGATCGCCGCAGGTCAGGGCTACCCCCAGGGCGGCATTGGCCTCGTCGCAGTCCGCGTAGGCGTCCAGTCGGGCGTCGTTCTTGCTCACCCGGGAGAAGTCGGACAGTCCCGTGGTGCCGTCGTCGCCGGTCCGGGTATAGATCTTGGTGAGATGCACAGCCATGACGCCAACCTACGCGTGCGCGGTCGAGCGGTCGCGTGGTCGTCTCGCGCGGCCCCGTGGTCGCCTCGCCCGGTCGCGCGTTGCCGTGGTCGCCTCGCCCGTTCGCGTGGCCCCGAGGGTGCGCGGGCTCCGCTGGTCGCCCCGGTTCTCGCCTAAGGTGGACCGCGTGAGCGGTAACCCCACGTCCCGCGAGGAGAGCTTCCTCGTCACCGGCGGCACCAGACTGGCCGGCGAGGTCTCTGTCGCCGGCGCCAAGAACAGCGTGCTCAAGCTGATGGCGGTGGCACTGATGGCGGAGGGGCGGACCACACTGACCAACTGCCCGGACATCTCCGACGTGCCCGCGATGGCCGACGTGCTGCGGCACCTGGGGTGCACCGTCGAGATCTCGGGCGGAACGGTGGTGATCGACACGCCGGCGGACCTGGGGCACGTCTCGGACGACAAAGCCGCGCAGCGACTGCGGGCATCCGTCTGCATCCTCGGGCCCCTCGTCGGTCGCTACCACCGTGCCGAGCTGGCGATGCCGGGCGGAGACGCGATCGGGGACCGGCCACTCAACTGGCACCGCGAGGCGCTCGAGAAGCTGGGCGCCACCACGAGGATGGATCACGGCCGACTGGTCGCCGAGGCAACCGAGCTGACGGGCGCCAGGTACACGCTCGCGTTCCCCTCCGTGGGTGCCACGGAGACATTTCTGTTCGGCGCGGTTCTGGCCCGCGGGACCTCGACGCTGGTCAACGCCGCCCGGGAACCAGAGATCGTCGACATCTGTGACCTGTTGTCCAAGATGGGTGCCCGCATCAGCGGGGCCGGGACGAGCACCATCACCATCGACGGTGTCGAGACACTGACGCCGGTGAGTCACCGGGTGATAGGGGACCGGATCGTCGCCGCCACCTGGGCGATGGGCGCGGTGATGACGCGGGGTGACGTGACCGTCACCGGCATCGATCCCATGTTCATCCACGTGGTGCTGGAGAACCTCCGCGGTGCGGGGGCGCAGGTCTCGACCGGTCCGGACTGGGTCCGGGTCATCCAGGAGGGACGTCCCCGCGCGCGGGACGTGCGGACCCTGCCGTTCCCCGGCTTCCCGACCGACCTCCAGCCGATGGCGATCGCCCTCGCCTCCGTGGCGGACGGCGCGTCCGTGATCACCGAGAACCTCTTCGAGGCACGATTCCGCTTCGTCGAGGAGATGGTGCGCATGGGAGTCGATGCCGAGACCGACGGGCACCACGCGAAGATCCGGGGCCGTGAACGCCTGGACTCCGCGACCGTGTGGGCCAGTGACATCCGCGCCGGCGCGGGACTGGTCCTCGCCGGGATGTGCGGGGACGCCGTGACCGAGGTCTGCGAGATCTTCCACATCGACCGCGGGTACCCGGACTTCCTCGAGAAGGTGCGGTCCCTGGGGGGCCGGATCGAGCGTGTTGACACCCACAGGTGACACGAGCAGCGTCGCGTCTTTCTGGCCGTTGACCTGGCGATTTGCGTTTGG
>NZ_JAALEE010000226.1:16371-16450 GCF_014145265.1 Dietzia sp. CW19
TAGGTGGCGGTTTTCAGGTGGTTGTGCGGGCCCGGTTTTGACTTGGTGGGTCTGTGTGGCTAGGCTGGAGAAGTTGCCC
>NZ_JAALEE010000227.1:0-2046 GCF_014145265.1 Dietzia sp. CW19
GCCTCTGCGGCGGCCTCGGCCTCGGGTGGGACGCGGTCGTCCGCCGTCTCGGCGGTGGGGTCGGTGGTCTCTGGGGTGCTGGCGGCGGTCTCGACCTCGTCGCCGGCGGTGGCGGTACGGTCCTCGTTGTCGTTGCTCATGAGGTGACTCATGCTACGGCGTCGGAGGCCCCGTTCGCGACACGGCGGCGCAGGTCACTCCCCCGTGGTTCCCCGGACCAGGTGCTCGTGGGTCTCTCTGGCGACGAGCCACGGGACGACCGCGGCCAGCAGCAGACCTCCGGAGAGTGCGAATCCGGCGGTGTAGCCGAACAGGTCCACGACGAGACCCACCAGCACCGGGCCGAGGATCGCACCGGAGTCGCTGGCCATCTGGAAGGTCGCGAGCACCTTCCCGCCCGCGCGATCCGCTCCGATCACGTCCGCGACCGAGGCCTGTTGTGCCGGGTTGAGCACCCCCGCCCCCATGCCCGCCACCACCGAGGCGGCCACGAGGAGCGGAACGGTATCGCACCAGCCCAGCACGAGTGTGGACACCCCGGACACCAGGAGGCCACCGATCACCAGCGGCCGTCGTCCGTACCGGTCGGACAACCACCCGGCCACCGAGATGACGGCGGCGGTGCCCACCGCGAAGGAGGCGAGCGCGGTGCCGGCGATCCCCGCACCGGCGTCGAAGTTCGCGGCGGCGAAGAGCGGGACGATGGCCACCCGTACGCCGAAGGAACTCCATCCGTTGACGAAACTCGACACGAGCGCGGCGCGGTACCCGCTGTGGCGGAGTGCCTCGCGCACCGGCAGCGCCTCCTGCTCCTCCGTCCCGTCGTCCGCCGAGGGCCGGCGGCCTCCCCGGAGGAACACCGCCACCACTCCGGTCGCGACGAGCAGGGTGAAGGAGTAGACGAAGAACGGCACCCGCATCCCGAAGCCGGCGAGCAACCCGCCGAGGACCGGCCCGCCGATGTTGCCGATGAGGAAGGCGGTGGCGTAGAGCCCGGCGATCCGTCCTCTGGCTCCGGGTGGCGAGAGGCGGGTGAGCAACGCCATCGCCGAGATGGTGAACATCGTCGACCCGAGTCCACCGAGTCCCCGGAACACCAGCAGCTGCCAGTAGGTCTGGGCGACGCCCGTGGCCAGGGTCGACACCACCACGATGAGCAGGCCCGACATGTAGACCCAGCGTTCGCCCAGACGGTCCACGAGGAACCCGCCGGCGGGAGCGAACACCAGGCGGAAGAACGCGAACGCGCTCACGACCACCGACGCGGCGGTCACGGAGACGTCGAAGCTCCGGGCGTACTGCGGGAGGACGGGTGCGACGAGACCGTAGCCGATCGCGACGGCGAAGGCCGCCGCGACCAGTACCCACACATCGGCGGGTAGCGGTGTTCGCGGCTGCGCGGTCCGGCTACCCGAGAACGGGCCCCTCACGCCGACCGGAGCACACGGGCCAGGACATCGGCGCCGAAGTGGAGCGCGTCGACGGGGACCCTCTCGTCGACGGCGTGGAAGTGGCCGAAGACGTCGAACTCGTCCGGCACCCGCAGCGGGACGAAGCCGTAGCCGTGGATCCCCAGCGGAGCGAGGTGTTTGTTGTCCGTGCTCGCCGGCAGCAGGTACGGCACGACCAGGGAGCCGGGGTCCGCCTCGCGGACCGCCTCCCGGATGACCGAGACCAGCGGGTCGTCGGCGGGCGCGGCGATCGGCGGTTGCCAGATCCAGTCGACCGCCACGTCGGGTCCGAGCTCGTCCTCGATCTCCGCGCGGAAGGTCTCCTCGCCACCGGGCAGGACGCGGCAGTCGATCTCGGCGAACGCCTCGGAGGGGATGACGTTGGTCTTGTACCCGGCCGACAGGACGGTCGGCGAGGCGGTGTGGGAGAGCGACGCCTCCACCAGTGGGCCGAAGTGCCCGAGCACGTCGAGGTGCGCGGGCAGGTCCGCGACGTCACCGCTCGACCCGGCGAGCTCCCCGACCGCCGCGGCGAGGGCGGTGTTGGCCTCCGTGGGCGCGACGGGGAAGTGCCGGCTCGCGACCCGGTGGACGG
>NZ_JAALEE010000228.1:0-3219 GCF_014145265.1 Dietzia sp. CW19
TCTCGACGAGGCCGGCCACCGGCCCCGGCGGATGGCGTGGACGGTGACCGCCCGGTCGGACGTCTCGCGACGGCACCCCGCGCCACCCGGCCACCTGCGGCACGCGGGGGAGTCCGAGCTTCCCTCGGTGCCGGACTCCCGACTCACCCACCGGGTGCCGCTCGACGACGCGACCTATGCGGCCAAGTTGGAGGCACTGACCGGGCACGCGACCCAGCTGGAACTGGTGCCCGGCACGGACGACGATCCGTGGTTCCTCGCACTGACCAACGGGGTGCTGCAGCCGGTCTCGGAGGTCGAGTGGTACATCGCCCACGACCTCGTCGACCCCGACGGCCCCTACGTCAAGTGCCCGCCCGGCACCGCACACCTTCTCGACGGGCTCGTGGGGGAGTCCCGGTGACCGGCCGGACCGCCGTCGCGCGCACCACCTCGGCCGTGGAGCTCGGCGTGGCGCTGCTGATGCTCGCGGTGGGGGCCGCGACCAGCTGTGTCCTCACCGTCGCCTGGTTGACCGCGTATGTCGGCCCGGTCCCCGCCCCGTTCACCATCCTGGTGGCCGGCGTGTGGTCGCTGTTCCTGGTGCGGGTGGCCTCCGCCTGGTCCGAACGCGCGATCGTGGCCGTGTTCCCGGCCCTGATCTGGATCCTCACCCTGGTGGCGCTCAACCTGGGTCCCGGCGGGGACATGCCGGTCCCGATCGGGTTGCGGGGCCTGGCGCTGCTGCTGGTGGGCGGTCTCATCCCGCTGTGGGTCGCGACCCTGGGTCGATCACTGCGCCCGGATACCCATCGAGGGTGAGGAACGCATGTCGGGGTCACCCTCGTGGTTCCAGACGTCCGTGATCCCCGGGGTCAGCGCCTCGGCCAGAGCCCACGCCTCGTCGGCGTCCATGTCCATCACCGAGTAGACGCCGTTGCCCGCCGGGGTGGCCGCGGAGACGGTGGCGACCCCGGCCGAGCGCTGGAACACCGACTGGGTCACCGTCCATCCGATGATCCCGTCCGCCTCGAGGACCGTCCGCTTGGCGGTCCACGACCCGTGCGAGGTCA
Organism: Dietzia sp. CW19; assembly: GCF_014145265.1. Classification (NCBI taxonomy): domain Bacteria; kingdom Bacillati; phylum Actinomycetota; class Actinomycetes; order Mycobacteriales; family Dietziaceae; genus Dietzia; species Dietzia sp. CW19. The sequence goes on from NZ_JAALEE010000228.1 coordinate 1,053, forward strand.
CCAGCATGTCGGGCAGCAGTGCGTGGCCGAGCATCCTGATCCGGTCGACCGACAACGCGAGGAAGAACACGAGGGCCGCCGGGATCGCCCACCGCACCCAGATCTCGGCCGAGGGACCGGAGTCGATCCGGACCAGGACGATGAGACCGGCCACGATCCAGAACGGCATGAGTCCGCGGGTGATCCGCCGCCGGGCGGCCTTCCACGGGTGACGTCGCAGAGGCACGGTGACGGGGGTCGGGTCACCGAGGATGCGGATCGCCACCCGGCGGACGTCCTTGATGGGTGCCTGCGGCAGCAGGGTCGACGCGGCGGCACCCTTCTTGGTCCCCGTCATGATGGGCTCGAGCCGGCCGCCGCCCAGGAGCCGGAGGTACACGGGCAGACGGATCTCGACCCCGCGGAGCCTGGCCTTGTCCAACGCCTGGTGCTTGCGGCGCAGGATGCCGTTCTGGACGTAGAGCAACTGCCCACGGTCGGTGAGTGCGTACTTCCCGTAGCGGATCGCGTAGGTGATGATCGCCAGGACGCCGGCCACCATCCAGATCGCGACGGCCTCGCCGACCAGCGTCCACGGTTGTCCGAGGGAATCGAGCCACGAGACGGCCGCCTCGACCACCGCGAGGTCCATGACGCGGTCGTGCATGTCGCCCATCTGCCAGGTGATGAGCCACAGTGACAGGAGCACGCCGAACCCGATGAAGGAGAACGGCGCGAACCTTGCCCACGTGACGCGCCACTGGGAGATGTCCTCACCGTACTTCGACCCCCACTGCTCCTCGTCCTCCTCGCTGAGCGTCGGGTCCAGGGCACGCCGGTGCTTGAGCAACTCGTCGCGCAGCGGCTCGACCTGGGCCGTGTCGATGGCGTTGAGCCGGAACCGCTCGGCGTCCGACTTCCCGGAGTCCGCGCGGCCGGTGCCGACCTCGACGATCGACACCCGCATGACCCGGTGGAACAGATCCGATTCGGTGTCCACGCTGCGGATCCGCTGGCGCGACACCGTGACCACGTTGCGGCTGAAGAAGCCCTTCCTCAGGATGATGTGGGTCCGGCCGACCTGATAGCTCGTGGACAGCCACCGCAGCAGACTGCCGAGGACGATCAGTGAGATGACGCCGATCTCGAACCAGTAGTTGTTGCGGTTCGAGCCCAGCCACAGGGAGATGAGGAACAGCGGGAGCAACCGGGTGAGCATCCCCAGGGGATCCACCAGCAGCATCCGCCAGGACAACCGCTCCCACGGGACCTCCGGGTCGACCTGTCCGGCCTCGTCGGTCCGATCGACCGCGGTGTCCTCCTCCGTCGGGTCGGAACCCGGGGCCCGTGCGGTGTCGACGGAGGAGCCGGCCTCGTCGTCGTCGTCGTCCGGACCCGCCGTCACCCCGGTCGCGGCGCCCGGTCCGCTCACGTCCCGTCCTCCGAGTCCAGGTTGGCGATGGCGATGAGGTGCTGGGCCAGGGCCTCGGCATCAGCGAGGGTCAGCCCCCTGATCTCGACCGTGCCCTGCGCGGAGGCGGTGGAGGCGTGGACCGTGGCCAGGCCGAACCAGCGCTCGAACAGGTTGCGGGTGGTGTACACCGTCTGGAGGCGGGCCAGCGGGGCGATCCGGAACTGGGTGGTCCACCAGCCCTTGCGCGAGCACACCGCGGTGTCCGAGACGTCCCAGCGGGCCACGATGTAGCGCCACCACGGCGCCACCACGATCGACATGAACGCGAACGGGACGGTCGCGGCCAGCGCGACCCAGTTCCAGAACCCCATCACGTTGTCGCCCCAGAAGTACCACCCGACCTGCAGGGCGGCGAGGATCGCCCACGACCAGATCCCCTCGATCACCCACAACACCGGCGTGCGGGGGGAGATCCGGTGACGCGGAGCCGTGACGAGCACCCGGTTGGACGTCAGCAGACCCTCCCCGGAGTCGGGGACGTCCTCGGTGGCGGTCGCCGGAGCCGGCTCGCGCAGGGCGTGGGCGCCACCGGCGCCACGGGGGGGTGCGGACACCAGGGGATCGCCGTTGCTGCGCAGGGGACGGGCGGGATCGGGCATGCCGCCCAGACTAATGCGCGGTCCCGTTCCGCACGCCCGTGACCTCCCACGCAGCACCGGCCCTCCACCTCCCGGCCCCGGTGGGGCATCATCACGGACATGGATCTCGCCCTGA
>NZ_JAALEE010000020.1:0-7854 GCF_014145265.1 Dietzia sp. CW19
GCCGCCTCGGCGGAGGCCGCCCGCCTCCGCGGGGACGCGCTCGCCGCCTCGGAGATCGCTCGGGCCTCGGCCCGGGACGCCCGGAGTCGGGCTGATGAGCTCGATCGGCGCTCGGAGGAGATGCGGGTGCGGATCGATGAGGTGAGACGTCGTGTCGACGCCCTCTCGGACGCGCAGCGTGCGCTCTGGGCCGGCGGCCCCCTGGTCCCGCCCGGTTACGTCGCCCCCGCGGTCGACGGCGTCAACACGGCGGCGCTGAACGTGGCTCTCACCCGGCTCGGTGCCCCGTATTCCTGGGGGGCGACCGGTGCGGACGAGTTCGACTGTTCGGGCCTCATGGTGTGGGCGTACGCGCAGGAGGGGAAGACGCTCCCGCGGTCCAGTCAGGCGCAGGCGGTGTCGGGCGCGCCCGTCGCGATGGCCGACATCCAACCGGGTGACCTCGTCATCTACTACCCGGGGGCGACACACGTCGGCATGTACGCCGGCGACGGACTGGTGCTGCACGCGTCGACCTATGGGGTCCCGGTCAAACTCGACAAGGTCGACTCGATGCCGATCAGCGGGATCCGTCGGTACTGACGCGGGGACTCCGGGCGGGGCCTCCCCGGACACTGTGGCAGTCTCGGACGTGATGACGAAGACCCTGCTGATCACCAACGACTACCCGCCGCGACCCGGCGGCATCCAGTCGTACCTGGAGACCTATCTGGCGCATCTCGATCCCGAGGACGTGGCGGTCCTCGCCTCGACGTTCCGGGGTAGCGACTCGACCGACTACGACGACTCCCGTCCCTACCTGGTCGAGAGGGTGCCGACGGAGATGCTGCTGCCCACGCCGGAGCTCGCGGTGCGTGCGCGGAGGCTCGCCTCGGACTTCGGGGCGAGCACGGTGTGGTTCGGTGCGGCGGCGCCGCTGGCCGTGATGGCGCCCGTCCTCCGGGAGGGTCCCGTCACCCGGATCGTCGCCAGCACCCACGGTCACGAGGTGGGGTGGTCGATGCTGCCGGGTTCGCGGCAGGTGCTCAGGCTGATCGGGGAGTCCACCGACGCCGTCACCTACGTGAGTGACTACACGAGACGTCGCTTCGCGGCGGCGTTCGGTCCACACGCCCGACTCGTGCACCAGCCCGGAGGCGTCGACACGGCCAGGTTCCGTCCCGATCCCGTGCGGCGTAGGGCGATCCGGGAGCGCTACGGGGTGGCGGACCGGGAGGTGATCGTGTGTCTCTCACGACTCGTCCCGCGCAAGGGTCAGGATGCGCTCATCCGCTCGTTGCCCGAGATCGCCCGCCGCGTTCCGGGAGCGGTCCTCGTCGTCGTCGGGGGTGGTCCGTACCGTCGCACGCTCGAGGGGCTGGCCCGCAGGCACGGGGTGTCCGACCGGGTGATCTTCACCGGTCGGATCCCGGCGGACGAGATCGTCGACCACCACCGGATGGCGGACGTGTTCGCCATGCCGTGCCGCACCCGGGGCGGGGGACTGGACGTGGAGGGGCTGGGGATCGTGTACCTGGAGGCGTCCGCCTGCGGTGTCCCCGTGGTGGCCGGCCGGAGTGGTGGCGCTCCGGAGACCGTCGTGGACGGGAGCACCGGTCTCGTGGTGGACGGGACCTCGGACGGCGAGATCGTCGAGGCCGTGGCCGGTCTGCTCTCGGACCGGCCACGCGCCTCCGCGATGGGCGTCCGCGGACGCTCCTGGGTTCTCGGGTCGTGGCGCTGGGAGGACCTGGCACGCGACATGCGGCGGGTGCTCTCCGGCGACTAACCCCGGCTCGAACCCCGACCCGGCCGTGGGTCAGGCGTAGAGGTCCTCGATCTGGGCCGCGAACTTCTGGTGCACCACGTTCCGCTTGACCTTGAGTGAGGCGGTGAGCTCCCCGGTCTCCTCGGTGAACTGGTCGGGTAGCACGTGGTACTTCTTGATCGCCTCGGAGTGGGAGACGGTCCGGTTGGCCCGGGACAGCGCCTGGTCGAGATGCTCGATCATGTCCGCGTCCCGGAGCAGCTCGTACAGCGAGCCGGTCTTACCGTGGTGGGCCTTCCACCGCTCCAGTGCCTCCGGGTCGAGGGTGAGCAGCACCGAGATGAACGGCTTGCCGTCGCCCACGCACACCGCCTCGGCCACGAGCGGGTCGGCCCGGAGCGCGTCCTCGAGCTGGCTCGGGGCGACGTTCTTGCCCCCGGCGGTGACGATGATCTCCTTCTTGCGACCGGTGATGGTCAGGTAGCCGTCCTCGTCCAGGGACCCGAGGTCCCCGGTCCTGAACCACCCGTCGGAGAACGCCTCGGCGGTGGCGCGCTCGTTACGCCAGTAGCCGGAGGTCACCACCGGGCCGCTCACCTCGACCTCACCGTCAGGTGCGATCCGGACCGCACACCCGGGCAGCGGCTGGCCGACGGTGCCGATACGCATCTGACCGGGGGTGTTGACCGCGATCGCGGCGCACGTCTCGGTGAGGCCGTATCCCTCGAAGATGTTGACACCGATGCCGTCGAAGAAGTGCGTCAGGCGCTCACCGAGGGGCGCCCCACCCGAGATGGCGATCTCACAGCGGCCGCCGAGCGCCGCGACGAGCTTGGCGTAGACGAGCTTGGCGAACAGGGCGTGGCGAAGCCTGAGCAGCGGCCCGACGCGTCCACTGCGGTTGGCCTTGGAGTACGCGACCGCGGTGTCGGTGGCCTTGTCGAACATCCAGGCCTTGACGGTGCCGCCGTCCTGGGCGGTGGCCTGGGCCTTGTTGAAGACCTTCTGGAACACGCGCGGGACGGCCAGGATGTAGTGGGGCTGCATCTCGGAGAACGTGTCCACGAGATTGGTCAGGTCCGACGAGTGGGCGATGCGGACACCCGCGTGGAACCCGGCGTAGGTGATGGCGCGGGCCAGCACGTGGGCCAGGGGCAGGAACATGACGGTGGTCGCGTCCTGGCGGAGGTACTGGTTCAACGGCGTCTCGAGGACCGCGAGGGCCTCGGACATGAAGTTGCGGTGGGTGAGCATGCACCCCTTGGGGCGTCCGGTGGTGCCCGAGGTGTAGATCAACGTCGCGGGGGAGTCGGCGGTCACCCCGGCGCGCCGTTCGTCGAGTACCGCGTCGGGCACCTCGGTCGCACCCGCGGCGAGGGCGTCCAACGCGGGGGTGTCTCCTTCGATCACGAGGACGTCGGGGGCCGCCTCCAGCCCGCTGATCCCCTCGCGGGTGGTGGCGGCGTGGGTCTCCTTCTCGACGATGGCGAGCCGGGCGCCCGAATCCTCCATGATCCACCGGATCTGCTCGGCCGAGGAGCTGTCGTAGACGGGCACCGTGACCGCGCCGGCGGCCCAGATCGCGAAGTCGATCACGTTCCACTCGTATCGGGTCGAGCACAGGAGGGCGACCCTGTCCCCGGCCTGGACGCCTCGGGCGACGAGACCCCGACCCACCACGCGGACCGTCTCGGCGAACTCCCGGTTGGTGACATCCGTCCACCGACCGTCGACCGGCCGCTGGAACGCCACGTTGTCCGGCGTCCGCTCCGCGCGGTCGTAGGCCGCCTGGGCGCAGGACCAGTCGTCGGGGACGGTGAAAGTGGCGGGGGCGGCGACGTATTCGCGCAAAGGGTCCTCCTGGTGGAGACGATCGATGGTCTAATCGCAGTGAGGACACACTATCCCCGGGGCCGGACGGCATCCACGTCACCCGTGTGCCCGGGCGCCGGTCGCCAGGGCGCATCCCGGCCGAAGATATGTGAAGCTGGGGGATATGAGCGAGGACAACGGCGCCCCCGAGGTGTGGCCGACCAGCGACTCCACCGTGATCGACGCGACGGTCGAGGACGTGATGGCCGTCATCTCGGACTTCGACTCGTATCCCGAATGGTCCACGTCGATCCGGGTCGCCGAGGTCCTGTCCGTCGGCGCGGACGGTCGTCCGGACCGGGTCCGGTTCGCCCTGGAGGCGGGCGCGATCGTCGACGACTACGTCCTCGCCTACTCCTGGTCGGCGGACCACAGGGTCGTCGAGTGGAGGCTGGAAAGTTCGGCGCTGCAACGTGCGCAGAAGGGCTCCTATCGCCTCGAACCGGTCGAGGGCGGCACCAGGGTCGACTACGAGCTGGAGATAGAACTCGTGGTGCCGGTGATCGGCCGGCTCCGCGACCGGGCCGAACGGCGGATCCTCTCCGAGGCCCTGCGTGAACTCAAGCGCCGGGCCGAGTCGCGGTGACCGGCGCCAGGGTCGCGATCGTCATGGGGGGCGACCCCCCGGCCAGGTCGGAGGTGACCGCGCAGTTCCTGCTCGACGCGGGCGGAACGGCCCTCATCCTGACCGGGGACCCCGGTGCGGTGGATCCGCGGCTGGACACGACCGACGAGGGGCCCGTGGAGGTCCGTGTCGACGACGCCACCGCGAGACTCGAGTCGTACAGGTCCGGTGCGGTGGATCCGGACGACGACGTGCTCGCGGCGCTGGCCGCCGGAGGGGACGCGCCCCTCGCCGCTGTCCTGGGATGGGAGTACGCCCGGCGGGCGGCCGCCGCGGGAGTGTGGGACGTGGTGGTGGTGGAACTCGACGGTGACCTCGCGGCGGTCCGGAGGATCGCGGCGGCGGGGGAGCTGACCGCGTTCGTGGAGTCGCGCTGGCCCGCGCACGTGCGGTTCGCCTCGATGGCCGCAGGTGACCGCGCGGACGCCCGGACCCGCGAGGCGCACCGACTGTCCCTCCTCGCGGCGGAGGTCTCGACGTTCCTCGCGGGTCCGGTCGAGGTGATGGTGGTCGGGAGCGCTCCGGAGCGGACCGCGGCGCTGGCGGCACTCGCACGCGGGGCGGTCACTCCCTCCGTCTCCCCGGACGGTAGTGGCGGATACCGGGTGGAGTTCCCGGTACCGGCTCGTCCGACCACCCCGCCCTCGGTCGAGGGCGACGGGCTCAGGGTGGTCCTCGACGGTATCCGGACGATGCTGCGGCTTCCCGCGTTGCTCTCCCGGTGCACTCTCGTCGCCTCGCACTTCGACCCCGGGGCGTGCGCCGTGATCGCCAGCTTCGTCCCGGATCCCGAGCTGTGGCCACCGAATCTCGTCCCGTCCGGATTCGCGGACCGATCCGGGTAGTATCCGCTCCGTCAACTCCCCAACGACGGAAGGTCCGGTGACCCAAGTTGCTGTACTGGTTGTTCAAGTACGTGCTGATCGGTCCCTTCCTGAGAGCGACCAGTCGAACCACGACCACGGGGCAGGAGAACTTCCCCGTGAGCGGGGCGGCACTGCTCGTGGGGAACCACTACTCCGTCGGCGACTGGTTGTTCACGGTACTCCTGCTCCCGAGGCGGGTCACCTTCCTGGCCAAGAGCGACTACTTCACCGGCACCGGGATCCGCGGCGTGCTCAGCAGGTGGTTCTTCGCCGGAACCGGTCAGCACCCGATCGATCGCACCAACGCGGACGCCGCTCAGGCCGCACTGAACGCCGGGATGGAGGTGCTCTCGGCCGGGCAGGTCCTGTGCATGTACCCGGAGGGCACCCGCTCACCGGACGGACGGCTCTTCCGCGGTAAGACCGGACCAGCGCGCCTCGCTCTCCGAGCCGGGGTGCCGATCATCCCCGTGGGGGTGATGGGGACGGGTGAGTACGTCCGTAAGATCAGCAGGTTCCGTCGGAGCCCGGTCGAGGTCCGAGTCATGATCGGTGAGCCGCTCGACCTGACCCCGTGGGCCGGGAGAGAAGGCGACCGTGCGGCGGAGCGGGAGATCACCGACGAGTTCATGAGGCGCATCCAGGCGATGACCGGTCAGGAGTACGTCCACGACATCTACGGCGCCGAGATGAAGAAGCGCTACGAGGCGGTGCGCAAGTCGGGACGAAACCTCCTCGACCAGCCTGTCGAGGGGCAGCGCTGACGCCGGTGCGCTATTTCTACGACTGCGAGTTCATCGAGGACGGCACCACCATCGACCTGGTCTCGGTGGGGGTGGTGGCGGAGGACGGACGCGAGTTCTACGCGGTCTCCACGGATTTCGACCAGGCCAAGGCCGGTCCGTGGGTCCGCCGGAACGTCCTGCCCAAACTGCCCAATCCCTCGTCCCCGGCCTGGATGTCGCGGGCGGGGATCCGCGACGGGTTGTACGACTTCGTCACCGCACCGATCTCCGGGCCGGTCGAGTTGTGGGCGTGGATCGGGGCCTATGACCACGTCGCGGTGTGCCAGCTCTGGGGCGACATGACCGAGCTGCCGGCGGCGATGCCGAAGTTCACGCGGGATGTGCGCCAGCTGTGGGAGATGGCCGGGCAGCCGGAGCTGCCCCCGCACCCGGGCGGAGCCCACGACGCCCTCGGCGATGCCCGCCATGCGTTCTTGAGATTCCGGGCGATCGCGGCGAAGGCGCCCCACCTGGGTCTCTGAGGTCGCCTCGGGCGGCGGTGGCGTATCCTCGCGGGGTGAGCAACTGGACAGTCGACGTCGACATCGCACAGCTTCCCGACCTCCCTCCGCTCTCGGCGGACCTCGATCGGCTGCTGGCGGACGCCCTGTCGCGACCGGCGCTGCAGCAACCGTCGTGGGATCCCGATCACGCCGCGGCGATGCGCAAGGTCCTCGAGAGCGTGCCGCCCATCTGTGTGGCCTCCGAGGTCGAGCACCTCTCGGATCGGCTCGCCGATGTCGCGCACGGGCGTGCCTTCCTCCTCCAGGGCGGGGACTGCGCGGAGACGTTCGAGGCCAACACCGAGCCGCACATCAAGGGCGTGATCCGCACGCTCCTGCAGATGTCCGTCGTCCTGACCTACGGCGCGTCCATGCCGGTGGTGAAGGTCGGCCGGATCGCCGGTCAGTACGCCAAGCCGCGCTCCGCCGACCGGGACGCCACCGGCCTGCTCTCGTACCGCGGGGACATGGTCAACGGGCTCGACGCGGACGACTCCGCTCGTGAGCACGACGCGTCCCGCCTGGTCCGCGCTTACGCCAACGCCGCGGCGGCCATGAACCTGGTCCGCTCCCTGACGGCCTCGGGGACGGCGGACCTGCACCGCGTGCACGAGTGGAACATGGAGTTCGTCGCCGGGTCGCCGGCGGGCGCGCGCTACGAGGCGCTCGCCGCGGAGGTCGATCGCGGACTGCGGTTCATGGACGCCTGCGGTGTCTCCGACGAGAACCTGCGGTCGGCGGACATCTTCTCCTCCCACGAGGCGCTGGTACTGGACTACGAGCGCGCGATGTTGCGCCTGGCCGACGACGGCACGGGCCTCACGGGTGACGCGGAGCAGGGGCTGTACGACCTCTCGGCCCACTTCCTGTGGATCGGGGAGCGGACGCGTGGGATCGACGACGCCCACGTGGCGTTCGCCTCACTCATCGAGAACCCGATCGGTCTGAAGATCGGCCCCTCGACCACCCCGGAGCTCGCGGTGGAGTACGTGGAGAAGCTCGATCCGCGCAATCGTCCGGGACGCCTGACCCTGGTCTCCCGCATGGGCAACGACAAGGTCAGGGACGCGCTCCCGCCGATCGTGCAGGCCGTCGAGGCCTCGGGGCACAAGGTCATCTGGCAGTGCGACCCCATGCACGGGAACACCCACTCCACGTCCAACGGGTACAAGACCCGGCACTTCGACCGGATCATCGACGAGGTCCAGGGCTTCTTCGAGGTCCATCACGCGCTGGGATCGCACCCGGGCGGGATCCACATCGAGCTCACGGGCGAGGACGTCACCGAGTGTCTCGGCGGCGCCCAGGACATCTCCGACCTCGATCTGGCCGGGCGGTACGAGACCGCGTGCGACCCGAGGCTCAACACCCAGCAGTCGCTGGAGTTGGCCTACCTGGTGGCGGAGATGCTCCGCAACTGAGCCGCGGCGTCGCGGGGACGGCCGGGCCCCGGGGA
>NZ_JAALEE010000229.1:0-5849 GCF_014145265.1 Dietzia sp. CW19
ACCGCGACGGTCGGCACCGGGGCCGGCACCACGGCCGCGGACACGGCCACGGACACCACCCCGACGCCCATGCACCTGGTGGTGCAGCAGATGGTGGACGCGCGCGCCGCCGGCGTGGTGTTCACCGCGGACCCCACCAGTGGTCGGCGCGACCTCATGGTGATCGACGCGGTCGCCGGCCTGGGCGAGGCGCTGGTCGACGGATCGGCGTCGCCGGACCACCTCGTCCTGGATTCCGTCGGCGGGGTGGCCGTCCGGGAGTACGACGACGACGAGGGGGTCCTGTCCCCGGAGGAGATCGCGGCCATCCGGTCGGGCGCCCTGCGCGCACAGCAGCACTGGGGCAGGCCGATGGACCTCGAGTGGGCGATCGACCGGGCAGGCAGGCTCTGGTGGTTGCAGGCCAGGCCCATCACGACCCTGCCCGCCGATCTCGGCGAGATGGACTCCCCGCTGGCCGGCGAGGACCACGTCTACACGCGCTGCAACATCGGGGAGATGATGCCGGGGGCGTTCTGTCCGCTGACGGCGTCGGTCTCGGGGTTCGCGATCGACTACGCCATGCAGGCAATCCAAGTGGTGGCCCGGGCCCAGGCGAGCTACGACCAGCCGTGGCTGCAGGTGGGCTACTTCTCCGGGCACATGTTCCTCAACCTCACCGAGGGCACCGCGCTGAGCTCGGGCATCGTGGGCAACTCTCTCGAGCAGTTCTCCACCTCGATCTGCGGACGGGTGGTCGAGGAGCTGGTGCCCAAGCCGCCCAAGCCGTTCCTGCGCAGGCTCGGCAACACCATCCGCCTGTCCTCCCACGCGCTGTCGGCGGGCCCGGCGATCCGGCGGTTGGAAGGGCAGATCGCCGCCTGGCGGGTCCCGACCAGCGAGGACCCGCGGCTGGTGATGGAGCAGTTGGAGGCCGGCGTCGAGCAGTACTGCGACGTGACGCTGACCCATGTGCGCTCGTCCTCGCGCGCCGCGGTCGCCGCCAACATCCTCGAGAGTGTCCTCATGAAGCAGGCGGTCAAGGCCGGCCGCAGCGAGGACTCCGGCCGCACCGACGCGGCGCGGCTCATGGCCGGCGCCTCCGAGGTGGAGAGCGCGGTGATGCTGGAGCAGCTGGACTCGGTGGTCCGCGCCATCGCCGCCGACCCCCCGGCCGCCGAGGGGTTCCTCGCCGCGGATCCCGGCGACGCGGTCACCACCCTCCGGGCCTCGACCAACGCCGCGGGCGAGCGACTGCGGGGGTTCCTGGCCCGTCATGGTCACCGCGGCTACCGCGAGCTGTGCATGCGCGATGCCTCCTGGGCCGAGGATCCGGAGGGGCTCGGGGCCATGATGCAGGTGATGGTGCGGTCGGCGCAGGTCTCGCCCGAGCGGATCGGGTCCGCCGCGGATGCGGGCGTGGACGAGCCCGGCTCCCCCGTCATCCGACTGCTCGCCCGGTTCGCGCAGGAGGGGGCTCGCGGGCGCGAGGAGACCAAGGCCAAGATGGCGCTGATGGCGCACGCGCTCAAGCGGGGCTACCGCCACCTCGGTGAGGTGCTGGCCGCCGCCGGGCGACTACCCGACGCCGACCTGGTGTTCTTCTTCGACCGTGCTGAGCTGGCCCGGATCGTCGGGGCGGGCGATACCGAGGGGGCGGGCGAGATCGGCGATCTGGTCCGGAGCGCCCTCAAGCGCCGGGAGGCGCTGGCGTTCCAGGACGTCCTGGAGTTCCCCGACGTGTCGGTCGGCCGCCCGGTCCCGTTGATCGCCCGACCCCCGCGCGAGGCGGCGGGTGGCGAGATCATCGGCCGGCCCGCGAGTCGCGGATCCGTGGAGGGTGTGGTGCGCGTGGCGAGGTCCATCGTCGACGCACGCGAGGTGCAGCCGGGGGAGATCCTGGTCGCGCCGGTCACGGATGTGGGCTGGACGCCGTACTTCACGGTCATCGCGGCCCTGGTCACCGACATCGGCAGTTCGGTCTCCCACGGGGCCGTGGTCGCGCGCGAGTACGGCCTGCCCTGCGTGGTCAACACCCTGGTGGCCACGCAGACCCTGCGGACCGGAGACCGTGTGCGCGTGGACGGGGACCGGGGGGTGGTGACGCGTCTCGACCAGTCCCGGCCCGACGAGACCGCGGCAGGTGCGGACACGTAGGGGCCGCGGTCACCTGGGGTAGACGAACCCGCGCCTCACCCGCGCGCCGCGCGCGGCCGGGGACGTCTCGTCGACACCAGTGGTCAGCACGCGCAGTTCGAGGTCACCGGACCGGCAGATGACCGTACGACCACGACGCCCGTAGAGACTGGTGACCACCTCGACAGGCAGGACACCGTCGCCGGTGGGAAGATCCACCAGCTCCACGCCGTCAGGCGGTAGCGCGAGGTGCGCGGGGCCCTCGACGGATCCGGACGGGAAGTCCAGCGCGTCGGGGTGCACCACGACCCTGCCGTCGTCCGAGCGGAACCGGCCGTCGCCCATGCTGCCGGCCACGCAGGTCGCGTCGTGCAGGAACCGCGCCACGAACTCGCTGTTCGGCGAGGCATCGAGTTCCGCGGGCGACCCCACCTGCACGAGTCGGCCCCGGTTGAGCACGGCGACCTGGTCCCCGATCGCCAGCGCCTCGTCACGGTCGTGCGTCACGTGGACCATCGTGAGCTCGTGCTCCGCGGCGAGCCTGCGCAGCATGAGCCGCAGGCTCGCCCGCAACGGCTCGTCCAGGGCCGAGAGCGCCTCGTCGAGCAGCAGGACGGCGGGCCGTGCGACGAGCGCCCGGGCCAGTGCGACCCGCTGTCGCTGGCCGCCCGAGAGGGTGTCCGGCGCGCGGTCGGCCAGGTCGCCCAGCTCGACGGTCGCGAGCACCTCCGCCACGCGCGCCTCGCGATCCGACCGATTCCAGCGGGCACGCCTGAGCGGGTAGGCCACGTTCTCGGCGACGGTCATGTGCGGCCACACCGCGTGGTGCTGGAAGACCATGCCCAGTCCCCGGCGCTCGGGCGGCACCATGACGCCGTCGCCCACCAGCACTCGGTCCCCCACCCGGATGGTGCCGGCGTCCGGGGTGACGAAGCCCGCCACCGCCCGCAGGAACGTCGACTTGCCGGAGCCGGACGGGCCGACGAGGGCCAGGATCCGACCGGCGTCCACGCGGAGGTCGACCGAATCGAGGGCACGCGTGGAGCCGAAGCGCACGCTCACCCCTGTGGCGTCGAGTTCAGACATTCAGCTTCCCTGTCTCCGAGTCGGACCTGGTGAACCGCGACCCGAACACTGCCAGCACCACCAGGCCCACCAGCATGAGGATCACCGAGAGCGCGGACGAGGCGTTGACGTCGCCGGCCCTCTGGTACTGGAAGATCACCACACCGAGGGTCTGCGTCCCCGGCGAGACGAGCAGCACCGACAGGGTCAGCTCGCGCACGGCCGTGACGGCGACCATGATCGCGCCGATCCCCGCGGCCGGCAGTGCCAGACGCACACTGGTGTCGAGGTGCGCCCGGAACGGTCCCGCCCCGCCGATCCTCGCGGCCTCCTCCATCGAGGAGTGCATGCCGGCCAGCGGTCCGCGCACCGTCTGGACCACGATCGCCGCGAACGCGGTGACGTAGGCACCGAGGATCACCCACCCGGTGTTGTAGAGCCCGGTGTACCGGCCGAGGATGAGCCAACCCGTGGCGATGACCAGGCCGGGAACCGCCTGCGGGAGCAGCACCGTCAACAGCATCGGCTCCCTGTCGGCACGGGCGAGCCGGGTGGTGAACAGGCCCACCGCGAGACCGAGGATCCCGCAGAGGACCCCGGCCCCGATGGAGAGGACCACCGAGTTGGTGGCTCCGTTGATCGTCTGCGCGGAGGAGAGCACGCGCTGGTAGTTGTCCAGCGTCATGGTCTCGAAGGTCAGCGGCACCCCTGGGGCCGGCAGGAGGGACCTGACCACGAGGCCGGCCAGCGGGGCCACGGTGGTGACGAGACCGAAGACCCAGGCCACGGCCGAGACCCCGGCCCGCGACCGCCCGAGCGACATCGGGTCGAACTCCCGCCCGGACCCGCCGAACTCCACGACCCGCTTCGATATCCGACGGTCGAGGATCGTGCCGATCACACCCAATACCAGCAGGATGATGCCGATCTGTGAGACCACCTGCAGCGGCGAGTCCACGGTCCCGGACTCGAGGTACCGGTAGACCATCGTCGACAGTGTGTCGAGACCGCCGGGGACGCCCACGATGATCGGGATGCCGAAGTCGCCGATGCTGCTGACGAAGGTCAGCGTGAACGCCGCCGCGATCGCCGGACGGATGAGCGGCAGCGTCACGTCCAGTTGGGTCCGCAGGGGTGTGGCACCACCCATGCGCGCGGCCTCGACCAGGTCCGCGGGGATCCTGCGCAGCGCCGCGGCCACCACGAAGTAGGCGACGGGATAGCTGTGCAGCGTCAGGAGGAACGCCACGCCCGAGAACCCGTAGAAGTCCCAGGGGGCGAACCCCACCGTGCGGTCGATGAGCCCGCCCCGGGTGACCAGTCCCGTCCACGCGATCGCGCCGATGAACGGGGGCACGAACAGCGGGGTGAGCAGCAGCAGCTTGAGCGGTCTGCGCCCGGCCAGGTCGGTCCGGTCCAGCAGGAACGCCATCATCGTGCCGATCACGACCGCCCCGACGGCCGCCGCGAATGAGGTGGTCACGCTGTTCACCGCGGCCTGCACGATGCCACCGTCGAGCAGCAGCGGAAGGTGGTTGGCCCCGAAGCCCAGCGAGACGACGAGGGCCAGGGGCAGCACCGCGATCCCGAGGAGCGAGGACCAGAGGACGATCCGGATCGGCAGGGTCACGGGAGGAGTAGGGGTCGAGGGCGGGGACGGTGGCGGACGCGTGGCGTCAGCGGATCGCCTCGTTGAACGCGGCCACGGCGGCGGCCTGGTTCTGGGCGATCGCCTCGAGGTTCTGGTCGAACAGCGCGATCTGGTCCAGGGACGGCGCGTCCTCCGGGGTGCCCACGTCGTCGCGGACCGGCAGGTAGTTCTGCTCGACGGCGATCTCCTGGCCACGCGTGGAGACGACGAAGTCGAGGAACAGCTGGGCCGCCTCCGGATCCTGGGCGTCGGCGAACACCGCGCCCGGCTGGGTGATGTAGGGGACCCCCTCGTTGGGGTAGCTGGCCCCGATCGGCGAACCCGCCGCGGCGAGGTCGCGCACGAGGTAGTCCACCACGATGCCGATCGGGCGCGATCCCTCGGCGACGGCCTGGGCCACCGGACCGTTCGACTCGGCCACCTGGGGGGCGTTCGCGCCGAGCGCCTGGATCCACTCCGGGCCGAGGTCCGGGTGCAGGCTCCACGCCGAGGCGTTGAACGCGGCGGCACCGGAGATGTCCGGGTTGGGCAGGACGATCTGCCCGGCGTAGTCCGGCTCGGCGAGCTCGGCCCACGAGGTCGGCGGCTCGTCGACGTCGTTCGTGTTGTAGGCGATCACGGTGGGGATGATCCGCGTCCCCACGTAGTAGCCGTCGGGGTCTACCGCTTCCTCGACGAGCGCGTCGGTGTCAGTCGGCGTGAACTCGCGGAACAGGTCCTGCTCCTTGTAGCCCTCGAACGTCGGGACGTCGGCGGCCAGGAGCACGTCGGCGCCGATCTGGCCCGTGGCCTGCTCCGCCGCGATGCGGGCGCGCAGGTCACCGGTCCCGGCGCGGAACACCTCGACCGTGATGTCGGGCTGCTCCTCGTTGAAGGCCGCGATGATCTCGTCGATCTTCGCCTGGGGCTCGGAGGTGTACAGGGTGACCGTGCCGGTGACCCCGTCCCCGCTCGCTGTGGTCTCGGCTCCGTCATCGGGCTCGGCGCACGCCGTGAGCGTGAGGGCGCCGGCCACCGC
>NZ_JAALEE010000229.1:5912-9638 GCF_014145265.1 Dietzia sp. CW19
CAGGAAACGCGTACCGGTTCGAGCGGTCGTGGTCATTGTGTTGTGAGCTCCTCAGATGCCGACTGGCCGGGGTGATCCGTGACGGTCCACCATGACATTTCAGGATTCTCCCCCAGTTCCGTGCACCTGAACGCCGGATGAACAACGCCGGAGGACTCGGCCGCGGGACGCCCGGGGGTCCGGCGATGTGGTGCCGGCCGCCGGCGCGCGCTGGAGCGGCCGCCGAACCGGCCCCGACTCGGGCCCGACCGGACTAGATTAAATTCCGTTGATCGCGACCGCGATCGTCCGCCTCAGCCAAGCGAGGTTCCCAGAATGACCGCTTCTACCGCCCCCCACTCCACCGCCTCCCAGTCCACCCTCGCCCAGGTCTCCAAGACCGTGCGTCTCGCGCTGGTGATCGGTGGCCTCATCGCCATCGGCTTCGGTATCGCCGTTCTGCTCTGGCCCGCCAAGACCGCCGTCGCGATCACCGGTGTGCTCGCCGTCTACGCCATCATCGCGGGCATCGTCTACGCCTCCATCGGCCTGCTCGCCAAGAGCCACGGGACGGGCAGCCGGGTCGGTCACGTCCTGCTGGGCCTGCTCTGGGTGATCGCCGGCGCGTACGCCTTCGCCTCGCTCCAGCAGTCCGCGGCGTTCCTCGCCATCTTCATCACCGTGATGATCGGCGTCATGTGGATCATCGAGGGGTTCACCGCCCTGTTCACGCTCGGTGAGTCCGGCGCGAAGGGCGTGACGATCGTGTTTGCGATCATCTCGGTCCTCGCGGGCGTCTCCCTGCTGAGCACCCCGGTGTGGGGCGCCGGCTTCCTGTGGTGGCTCCTCGGCATCTCGCTCATCGTGCTCGGGGCGCTGAACGTCTTCCGCGCGATGTCCGGAAGGCGCTCACGCTGAGCGCACGCCCCGGCGCGCTCCCGGAATCCGGCGACACGGCGGGGTCCGCGGACCTCGTCGTCGTCGATCTCACCCGGTCCGTTCCGGCGCCCCTCGCAGGGGTGCCGGGCTCGGGGTGGTCGGGATCCTCGGCGTGCACCAGATCACGGCGACCCCGGTGACCAGGTAGACCACCTGCAGGACGTGGAACCCGCGAATCGAGGCGCGTTCATACGCGCCGATCCTATGGGCTCGCGGGTCACGAATACAGGGACTTCTTGCTGGTCTCCGGGGCCAGGACGAGCGCGATGATGGTCAGCACGGACAGCCCCACCAGGTAGTACCCGACGTAGGCCACCGAGTAGTTCTGCACCAGCCACACCGCGACGAACGGCGTCAGGGCGGCGCCGAGGATGGCCGAGAAGTTGTACGCGACTCCGGAGCCGGTGTACCGGGTGTTGGTGGGGAACAGTTCCGGGAGCACGGCCGACATGGGTCCGAAGGTCAGGCCCATGAGGATCATGCCGACGCACAGGAACAGCAGCATGCGGGTCACGTCGAGGTCGTCGCCGGTGCCGATCGCCTCGGGGTCCAGCCACCAGCCGAAGCTGAGCCCGAAGGCGATGATGGCGAGCGTGACGCCGATGAGCATGCGCCGCCGCCCGAGGGCGTCGGCGAGAAGTCCGGCCACCGGTACGAAGACCGCGAACAGGATGATCGCGAGCACCTGCAGGGTCAGGAACGACCGGTAGCCGTACCCCAACCCGCCCGTGCCCTCTCCGCCGATCGCGAACGACAGGATCCACGTGGTCATGAGGTAGAACAGCCCGTAGGTGGCCAACATGATGAACGTGCCGAGGATGATCTCCCGCCAGTTCTTGCTGAACACCTCCGACACCGGTGTCTTGACGCGCTGGTCGTCCGCGATGGCCCGGGCGAAGACCGGGGTCTCCTCGATGCGGAGACGGACGTAGAGGCCGACGGCCACCATCACGATCGAGAGCAGGAACGGCAGGCGCCAGCCCCACACCAGGAACGGATCGGACAGGTCGCTGGCCGTGGAGTCGTACGCGAACCAGGTGGTCAGCAGAAGGAAGAGCCCGTTGGCCAGGATGAAGCCGAACGGCGCACCCAACTGCGGCCACATCGCGGCGAAGGCCCGCTTGCCCGGCTGCGCGGTCTCGGAGGCCAGGAGCGCCGCACCCGACCACTCGCCGCCCAGCCCGATGCCCTGGAAGAAGCGCAGGATGGTGAGCATCGCGGGTGCCCACAGCCCGATCTGGTGGATGGTCGGCAACAGTCCGATGAGGAAGGTCGCGATCCCCATGGTGAGCAGCGCCCCCACGAGCGTGACCTTGCGACCCAGCCGGTCCCCGTAGTGGCCGAAGATCACCGAGCCCAGCGGGCGGGCGACGAACGCGGTCCCGAAGGTCGCCATGGAGGCGAGCAGAGCGGCGCCCGAGTCGCCTCCGTGGAAGAAGAGCAGCGGGAAGACCGAGACTGCGGCCGTGGCGAAGATGTAGAAGTCGTAGAACTCGATGGTCGTGCCGATGAGCGAGGCGAAGATGATCCGCCGCCGGGGAACCGTCTCGGTCGGCTCGGTCGGCTCGGTCCACTCGGCGGGTTCCGCGGCCACGTCGGTACGACCGTGGTTGCCGCTCACGGGTTCTGGTGATGCGTTCACCGGGGCATCGTACACAAGCCGGGCATGCCATTACCCCCGTCGCTCGGGGACACGGGCGTCCCCTCACAACCCTGCCGTCTCAGACGGGGAGGAGACCCGCGGCGATCGCTCCCGCGGCGAGGTTCGCCAGCGCGTGGACCGCCGCCCCCGGAACGAGGGTTCCCGATCTGTGCCGCAGCCAGCCGAGCAGCCACCCGGCGGCGAACTGCACCGGGATGAGGGGCCACAGCCTCACATCGACCGCCAGCAGGGCCAGGTGCGGGACGAGGAACACCACGGACTGCAGCAGGTTGCCCCACCCGAAGCCGAGCCGCCGGATCAACACGCCGCCGAGCAGTCCCCGGAAGAAGACCTCCTCGCCGACGGCCCGGAGCACCACGGCGGCGGCGACACCCACGGAGGACATCGCCGCAACCGAGACCCCGGGACACCCCCGCGAGTCGCATCGCCGCCCCGGCGGAGCGGTCACCGCGGCGGGACTGCACGACCACGTAGATGAGGGTCGGCGCACAGAACAGGACGAACACGGTCATACCTCTCTGAGCTCTCGACGAGCGTGCGACGTCGATGCGCAGGCCCCGCGGCCCGGCCGACCCTCTACAACTGTGTGCCCGGCAGACATACCGGAATGCTAGCCCTCGCCCCGTGCTACAACTGGACAACGCACCAGGACGGGGTCACCGCATGAGATCAGGCACCGAGTCGTCAGCATCCGCGGCGGCGTCAGTCCACGCCGGGGACCGAGCCGGGGCCGATCAGGCGGTTGCCGACCTCGATCTCGGGCAGCAGGCCGCGCTCGGTAGCGGTGCGTCGTTCTGGCGCACCGAGGAGCACCCGGGGGTGCCCGCGCTGGTCCTCACCGACGGCCCGCACGGGGTGCGGTTCCAGTCCGGCGCATCGGACCATCTCGGTCTCAGTGCGAGCGACCCGGCCACCTGCTTCCCCCCGGCCGCGGGGCTGGCGCAGAGCTGGGACCCCGCCCTGGCCCGCCGGATCGGGTCCGCGTTGGCCGCCGAGGCCGTGGCCGCCGGGGTGGGGATCCTGCTGGGTCCGGGGATCAACATCAAGCGCGACCCGCGGGCCGGCCGCAACTTCGAGTACTTCAGCGAGGACCCGCACCTGACCGGTGTGATGGCCGGGCAGGTGGTCGCGGGCCTGCAGGCGGA
>NZ_JAALEE010000230.1:0-3098 GCF_014145265.1 Dietzia sp. CW19
CCTGCCGCGCACTGGGCCTGGACTGGTGGGACGACCCGCACAACGTCGACCCGGCTTTCACCCGCGTGCGACTACGCCACGAGGTGCTCCCGCTCCTCGAGGACGTCCTGGGGGGCGGGGTGGCGGAGGGGTTGGCGCGGACCGCGGAGCTGCTCCGGACCGACGACGACGAGCTGGACCGTCTCGCCGCCGCCGTGCCCGTCTCCGGAGACGGCGGGCTGGACGTCTCCGTCCTCGAGCCGCTCACGCAAGCTGTGCTGACCCGGGTCCTGCGGCGATGGCTGCTGGCCCACGGCTGCCCCTCGCCCACGTACGCGCACCTGTCATCGGTGGCCGCCCTCGTCACGGACTGGCACGGGCAGGGGGGAGTGGCGGTGGGGGGCACGGGCCCGGACGGGTCGGGTGTGTCGGCGGGCCGGGGCAGGTTGGTCGCTCGGCGACGGCATGGAAAGGTGGTCCTCGAGATCGACCGGGCGAGTGGAGCGGGGACGTAGATGAGCACGGACAAGTACGCCGACGAGATCGAGTCGGTGCTCATCGACACCGATGTGATCCGCGACCGGATCGCCGAGATGGGCGCGACGATCGGGGAGCGCTACCGGGACTCCGAACAGGAGGTCGTGCTGGTCGCCGTGCTCAAGGGCGCGGCGATCTTCGTCTCCGACTTCGCCCGGGCGCTGACCATCCCCTCCGAGCTGGAGTTCATGGCGGTCAGTTCCTACGGCTCCTCCACCAGCTCCTCGGGAGTGGTGCGGATCCTCAAGGACCTCGACCGTGACATCGCGGACCGCGACGTGATCATCGTGGAGGACATCATCGACTCGGGCCTGACCCTGTCGTGGCTGATGCGCAACCTCCGCACCCGCAATCCGCGCTCGCTGGAGATCGTCACCCTGCTGCGCAAGCCCGACGCGGTCAAGGCGGACCTGGACATCCTCGAGATCGGGTTCGACATCCCCAACGAGTTCGTGGTGGGGTACGGCCTGGACTTCGCCGAGCGGTACCGCGACCTGCCGTACATCGGCCGGCTGCACCCTCGCATGTACTCCTGACCGACGCTGTTGGACACATGTCTGGCAATTTCGTGATCCAGGTCACGCGAGGCGGTTAGCCTGGCGACATGTTCCCGGGAATCTTCGCCGCCACCACGCCCGACAAGCCCGCCGTGATCCGCCCCGCGACGGGCGAGCAGATCACCTACGCCGAGCTCGAGGCCAGGTCGGCCCAGCTCGCGCACGTCCTGACCGACGACTGGGGGCTTCGGCCCGGCGACACCATCGCCGTGGTCTCGGACAACACCCTCGAGATGGTCGAGATCTACTGGGGGGCACTGCGGGTCGGGCTCTACATCGCCGCCATCAACCATCACCTGACGGCCGACGAGTCCTCCTACATCATCGGGGACTGCGGTGCCCGCGCCCTCTTCGTCTCCGCTCCCGTGGCCGACCACGTCGACCTGTCCCCGGACGCCCACCCCGACGTCGAGCACCGGGTGGTGTTCGGCGGGTCGCTCGACGGGTGCGCGGACTACCGAGAACTGCTGGCCGACAAGCCCACTGATCCGCCCGCCGACCAGCCCCGCGGCCACGACTTCCTCTACTCCTCCGGCACCACCGGACGGCCCAAGGGCGTGCGCGTGGACCCGCCGGAGGGGCAGATCGACGAGGTCCCCGACGTCTACACCCCGGTGTTCAGCTTCCTCTACGCGTTCGACGCCGACAGCGTGTACCTGTGCCCCGCGCCGCTGTACCACGCGGCCCCGCTGCGGTTCTGCGGCGTGGTCAACTCCGTCGGCGGGACCGTGATCCTCATGGACCGCTTCGACGCCGAGGAGTCACTGCGCCTCATCGAGGAGTACCGCGTGACCCACTCGCAGTGGGTGCCGACGATGTTCGTGCGCATGCTCAAGCTGCCGGAGGAGACGCGGATGCGTTACGACGTGTCCAGCATGACCCACGCGATCCACGCCGCCGCCCCGTGCCCGCCCGAGGTCAAGCGCCGGATGATCGAGTGGTGGGGCCCGGTGATCCACGAGTACTACTCGGCCACCGAGGGCATGGGGATCACGTTCATCAACTCGCAGGAGGCGCTCGAACGCCCCGGATCGGTGGGCCGCGACGGGCTCAAGGGCATCGCGCACATCTGCGACGAGGAGGGCCGCGAGCTGCCCATCGGCGAGATCGGCACCATCTACTGGCAGCAGGACGAGGGCACCTTCGCCTACCACGGCGATCCGGACAAGACCGCGTCCGTCTTCCACCCCGAGCACCCCAACTGGTCCACCTTCGGCGACGTGGGTTACCTGGACTCCGACCGCTTCCTCTACCTCACCGACCGCAAGGCGTTCACCATCATCTCCGGCGGCGTGAACATCTACCCGCAGGAGATCGAGAACGCACTCGCGCTGCACCCGGCGGTCGAGGACGTCGCGGTGATCGGGATCCCGGACGAGGAGATGGGGGAGAAGGTCCACGCCGTGGTGGTGCCCGCTCCCGACCGCGCCGACGACCCCGACCTGGGCGAGGAGATCCTCGGATCGCTCCGCGGCCACATCTCGGACTTCAAGATCCCGCGGGCGGTGGACTTCGTCGACGAGCTACCCCGCACGCCCACCGGGAAACTGGTCAAGCGCCGGATCCTCGACCGCTACACGAGCGGAACCGTCGCCTGAGGCGCCGATGGACCTGACCCGCGAGTTCGAACGCGAGCGACCGAGACTCACCCGGATCGCCGCGCCGTCCTCGGTGATCCGGCCGAGGCCGAGGACGCGGTCCAACAGGCGTGGCTGCGGCTGGCGAGGACCGACGCCGCCGCCGTCGACAACCTGCAGGGATGGCTCACCACCGTGGTCACCAGAGTGTGTCTGGACCGTCTCAAGGCCGCGGTGCCGGTGCCCGTGCCCGGGGACGCGCCCGATCGTCCGGGTGCCGATCCCGACCCCGCCGAGGAGGTGGCCCTCGCCGAGTCGGTGGGGTCGGCGCTGCACCTGGTGCTCGACCGGCTGTCCCCCGCCGAGCGGGTGGCGCTGGTCCTCCACGACTCGTTCGCCGTCGACTTCGCCACCATCGCCGGGATCCTGGACTGCACCCCGGCCGCTG
>NZ_JAALEE010000231.1:0-4468 GCF_014145265.1 Dietzia sp. CW19
CGGGCGGCGGCGGCCGACCGGCCCTCCCGGCTCAGGTGCCGTGGCCTGCCGAGCCCGACGGGGCCGGCGACCTCGTCGAGTCCGTCGTCCCCGGTGAGGAGTTGTCCCGGGACCAGACGCTCGTCGTCGTCCGCGGGGGGCAGCAGATCACCGGCACCCAGATCGCCCGGGCGGATCCTCTTCTCCCACGGCACCCACTCCGGGGCCACCACCGAGTCGGGACCGGGGAGGAGCGAGATCTCGTCGACCGTCAGCTCGCCGCCGGGGACCAGCGCCAGGACGCAGGCCCAGTACCACCCGCGGTAGCCGGGGAGGTCCGAGGCGAACCGGTGCGTCGTGGTGAACGGCGCCTCGACGACGGCCCCCCGGTGCTCTCCCACGCCGTCGGACGCGAACTCCTCCACGGCGGCACGCGCCACGTCGACGCCCGAGGCCAGTCTCTCGCGCAGGGCCTCGTCGAAGCCCGAGGCCTGATCGGTGCTCACGGGGTCCGCCTCCTGATCCGTGCCTACCTCGGTGTTCACCCCACCCATTATGCGCGTCATCGCGACAGCGTCGCGGTCCGGCCCGTAGTACGGCATCCTTGACGCATGCGCAGCGTCCTCGGCACCCTCGGCCCTCTCGCGGTCTCCCTCTCCCTCGTCGGCGCCGTCGCGGCGTGTACCGCGACCGGTTCCGACGACGCCGGGAGCGCCACGTCCCCCGGCGCCTCCCTCGCGTCGTCGAGCATGCCCACCGGCTCCGGTTCCGGGTCCGGCGACGCGGCCGGCGGACAGGTGCCGGTGGGCCCGGCCGAGCCCCGGCCCGTACGGGGTTCGGTCGAGGTCGTCCGGACCCTGCCGCACGATCCTGAGTTGTTCACCCAGGGTCTGCAGGTGGTGGGCGACGAGATCTACGAGTCGACGGGTGAGTTCACCCGCTCGCAGGTGCAGCGCCGCCCGCTCGCCGGCGGCCCGCCCACCGTGTCCGTGCGGATGGCGGACGACGAGTTCGGCGAGGGCCTGGCCGTCACCCCGGACACCCTCTGGACCCTGACCTGGACCAACGGGATCGCCCACAACCGGGACCCCCGGACCCTCGAGGTGCGCTCCGAGGTGCCGTACGTGGGCGAGGGCTGGGGCCTGTGTCACGACGGCGAACGGCTGATCATGAGCAACGGCTCCGACCAGCTGACCTTCCGCGACCCCGTCACCTTCGAGCCCACCGGCACGGTCTCGGTGACCTCGGGGGGCACACCCGTGGTCCGGATCAACGAACTCGAGTGCGCGGACGGCACCGTCCTCGCCAACGTCTGGATGACGGACGAGGTCATCCGCATCGACCCCGCCACCGGCGCGGTCACCGCCATCTACGACGCCTCGGCGCTCGAGCGACCCCGGCCGGCCAGCCGGGAGGCGGTTCTCAACGGGATCGCCGCGCTCCCCGGTTCGGAGAACGTGCTGCTCACAGGGAAGTTGTGGCCGACGATGTACGAGGTGCGCCTCATTGGCTGACCGCTCCCCCGGGCCGACCCGTCGAGCCGCGGCCACCGTCGGCCGGGGCGTCCGGCGGGTCTTCCACGCCGACGGGGCCGACAGATCGGGCCTGTCGCAGCTGAGTTACGTCACCGTCGCCAACTTCGCGTGCGACGCGATCCTCGCCGTCGCCCTGGCCAACACGTTGTTCTTCTCCGCCGCCACCGCCGAGTCGCGGAGCAACGTGGCCCTGTACCTCCTCGTCACGGTCGCCCCGTTCGCGCTGATCGCCCCGGTGATCGGACCGGCCCTCGACCGGCTGCGGAGCGGGCGGCGCCTCACGGTGTCGTTGACCTTCACCCTGCGGGCGGTGCTCGCGGTGATCCTCGCGCTCAACTTCGACTCCTGGCTGCTGTATCCCCTCGCGCTGGGGATGCTCGTGCTGTCCAAGACCTTCGGCGTGGTCAAGGCGTCGATCACCCCGCACGTCCTGCCGCCGGCGCTCGACCTGGTCCGGACGAACTCCCGGCTGACGGTGCTCGGCCACGTGGGCGGGTCGTTGATCGCAGGGGCCCTCGCCGGAGCCGTGTCGTGGGTGTGGGGCTCCGACGCGGCCCTGTGGCTGCTCGCCGCGGTGGCGCTGGTGACGGCGTACATCGCGATGACCATCCCCGCACACGCCGAGGCCTCGCTCGACGAGGAGTCGGCGACCCTGCGCGTGGACCGGGGCCGCCCGCTCGTCAGCGGGCTCAAGGCCGTTCTCACCCGGCCGCTGGGCCGTCAGGTCCTGGCCAACCTCTGGGCCGTGTCGATGGTCCGGTTCATGACCGGCTTCCTCACCCTGTTCCTCGCGTTCGTGGCCAAGGCCCAGGAGAACGCCACCGCGGCGGAACAGGCCGGGATGCTCGCGATCGCCGGTGCGGCGGGAGGACTCGGCACCTTCGTGGGGAATGCCGTGGGCGCCCGTCTCCCCCTGGGCCGACCGGGCAGGATCACCACGACGGCGGCGGGCGCAGCGCTGTCGGCGGCGGTGGTCGCGGCGTTCCTCGGCAACATCTGGGCGGCGGCCCCCCTCGCACTGGTGGCGGCGGTGTGCAGCGCGCTCGGCAAGGTGGCGCTCGACGCGTCGATCCAGACGGACATCCCCGACTCCGCACGGTCCTCCGCGTTCGGCCGGTCCGAGACGGCGCTACAACTGGCGTGGGTCGCGGGCGGTGCGCTGGGGGTCCTCCTCCCGCCGGACTTCACTGTGGGCTTCAGCGTGATCTCGGTCGTGGGCGCCCTGCTGTTCGGCCAGTCGCTCCTGACCGCGCGCGGGTCCACCCTGGTACCGGGGCTCGGCGGCAACCGACCCAGGTTCCCCGGAGCGCCACGTGACCCCCGTGCATTCGGCGCGCGCCTGCTCGGCAGAATGGAGGAGTGAGCTCTTACAGCGATGCCCCCGCGTCCGGCACCCGCGTCCGCCCAGTCACCTGGGCGATCCTGGCGTGGGTGATCATCATGGTCGCCGCGATCGTCGGAGCGTGGCAGGGCTCCGCCTCACGTCACGGGGCGGTGCCGGCGATCACCGTCGCCACCGACCGCGACCACGTGGAGGTACTGCCGTTCGCCGCGACGGACCTCGACGGCACGAGCTACACCAACCCGGTGGGTGAGTTCACGGTCACCGGTGAACACACCCTCACGGTGCGGCTGCCGGTGGAACTGCGCCGCGCCACGCTCGACGTCTACGAGATCCGCGCGGACGGGTTCCGCGAATACACCCTCGAACCCGACGGCCCCGGCGAACTACTCATCCCGGTCACCCTCCCTGACGAGGGACGGATCGAAGGACTGGCGCTCCGCGCGGTCGCCCTGGTCTACGCGGCGGACGGCTCCGAGACGATCCTCAGCGGCGAGTGGTCCGTCGGGATCACCTACGCGGACTGAGCCGGCGGGTCACGCGTCCAGTTCGCGGGCGACGGCGCGGAGCACCGACGCCACGCGACCCGACACCTTGTGGTCGGGACGGTGGCCGCGCCGCAACTCGGGTTGGACGGTCGTCTCGAGGACCTTGATCATGTCCTCGACCATCCCGTGCAGCTCATCGGGCGAGTGCCGTGGGCCGCCGCGGGGGGCACGGTCCTGCACGACGGTGGGCTCCTCGTGGACGACCACCCGCAGAGCCTGGGGGCCACGCCGACCGGAGACCATGTCGAACTCCACGCGCTGGCGGGGCCGTAGCGTGTCCACCCCGTCGGGGAGCGCGTCCGACCGGACGTAGACGTCCTCCCCGCCCTCGTGGGACAGGAAACCGAAACCCTTCTCCGCGTCGTACCACTTGACCCTGCCACTGGGCACCGCGAACCACCTCTCCACACGATCGCGCACACGTGCGACCGACATCCACCACGAATGACTCGAGACTACCCTCGCCGAGGCGGTGGCCCGGCGCCCCCGCCGGGCCGGTAGCCTCCCCCGTGTGACCTCCGACGCCCGACCCCCAGCCGACGACCCCGACCCCTGGGCACCCCACGCGGCCGAGCCCGCCCCGGTCCGGCCCAGACGCCGCGGCCTGTTCATCGCGGCGCTGGTCGTCTTCGCCGTCGGTGTGGTGTTCACCGTCCTCGCCGCACTGACCCCGTTCGTCCTGGATCGGGACGCGCCGACCTTCCTGTACCTCGGCGCGATGGTGTTCACCCCGGTCGGGTTCCTCCTGGGGCTGCTGTACGCGATTCTCGGCTCCCGGCCGCCCAGGGTGTGACGGAACCCACCCCCTGGCGAAGTTCCAGGTAACAAGCCGATAACGTCACCTCCCGCCCTCCTGTGTGACCTGGTTTTATCTCAGAATGGTGACGATCCGGCATCAAGCCGCTACTGTTCGGGGCAGACTCGTCAGCGAGTTGGCATCGGACGCACCACCGAACCCCGCCCTGCGGCCGATGCGACATTGACCGTTACCGGGCGGGGACGGGGGACCCGATCAGGGCCCACCTCGGGCCGGCGACCACAGGTCGCCTTGGGGTCAAGCCGCC
>NZ_JAALEE010000231.1:4519-4707 GCF_014145265.1 Dietzia sp. CW19
CGGGCGCACCCGTCCGAACCCGACAGCTCACCCCGTAGGCACAGAGTGAAAAGGACTGACGCGTATATGACCTCGAACACCGGACGCCACCGCGCTGCCGCCACCGCCTCCGCGCCCAGGACGGCGGTGAAGGTCGTCCTCGCGGGCACCGCGTTCTCCGCCGCGGGGCTCGCCCTCGCCCCGGCCGC
>NZ_JAALEE010000232.1:0-1414 GCF_014145265.1 Dietzia sp. CW19
AGAAGCCGAGCCCGGGAGTCCCGCTGGGCTCGTCCAGGCCGCTCCGGCCATCGCGACCCGGCCCACGCGAGCCAGCCGACCGCACCCTCCCCCGAAATAGCGACTGCCCCGACCCCTGGTGGGGGTCGGGGCAGCAGGGCCGGCTCGCCGGTTCGCCGCAGCAGCCAGGGCCACCGACGGCGGCGCTACCGCTCGCGCTGATCAGTCGCGGAAGTAGCTCATCAGACGCAGGATCTCGATGTACAGCCAGACCAGGGTGACGGTCAGGCCGAGCGCGACGCCCCACGCCATCTTGTTGGGGGCACCGGCGCGCACGAGGCGATCGGCGTTGTCGAAGTCCAGCAGGAAGCTGAACGCGGCCAGGCCGATGCACAGGAGGCAGAAGGCGATCGCGATCGGGCCGCCGTCGTACAGCGGGTTGGAGCCACCGGTGAAGAAGCTCAGCAGGATGCTACCGAGCGCCGCGAACAGCACGCCCACGATGGCGGCGGTGAGGAACCGCGTGAACTTGGGGGTCACGCGCACGGCGCCGGTCTTGTAGACGAACAGCATGCCCACGAACACACCGATGGTGCCGAGGATCGCCGCGCCGACGGCACCCAGGACGCCACCGCCCTGCAGATCAGCGGTGAACAGGTAGGTGGCAGCGCCCACGAAGAGCCCCTGCAGGCCGCCGTAGACCAGGGTGACGGGGGCCGAGTCCATCTTGCGGCCGAACGTGGCGACGAGCACCACGACGAGACCGCCGATACCGCCGATGAGCAGCAGCGGGAACAGCAGACCGGGGTTGATGCTGATCATGTAGAACGCGATCACGCCCACGATGCTGAGCAGACCCAGGGTGGTGGCGGTCTTGCTGACGACGTCGTCGATCGTCATGGGCCGCGTGTCCGTGTCGAACTGCGGATGGGCCTGGGGGGCGCCGTACCCGGGCTGGGCACCGAAACCCTGCTGGCCGTACTGGCCCTGCTGGAAGCCCGCGCGTCCGGCACCACCGAGGTGGGTGGCGCCACGCGCGCTGTCCTGGGACAGGGAACTGAAGACCGGATTGCTGCTCGTGCGCATCGAGGTCCCTTCGGATTGTCGGGGAAGGTCGTTGATCGAGAGTCCCCGCCGGGTCACCGACGAATCACTCGTACTGGTCAACGCGCGGGCCCACCTGAGTGTTCCCCGCGTCGACCCCCATCCTGCCCGACCGGTCGGACGTCCCGCGCACCAACCCTTTAGCGATATGTCGTTGACACTCTTTGGGATGTCGCGAATACTCTATGGCAGGCGGGCGCCGATGGGGCGCCCAGGACATTGGGAGTCGGCGATGCACAGCGACGACGCACACGAACCGGGTGACTTCGGCCCCCCGGACACACGGAGCCGGGGCGGACACCCGCGGCGTGGCGGCCGCCCCGGCCGCCCG